>JAOZRM010000214.1 GCA_029940175.1 Candidatus Sabulitectum sp.
GATGTTCCAGATGAATCCGCCGGAAAACTGGCGGAAAGGCAGCTTGATTTTGCGATCCGGGCTCTTGAGGGAACAGATCTTCCTGTTGTACTGTGTCCTTCTGTTTACTGCGGTGAATTCCGGGAACGATTTTCCCATGCCGACGAGTATCTCAGGGTATGGCGGGAGATGATTCCGGAGGGGTGGAGTTCATTCTGGACCGGTCCCATGGTGGTTTCTGAAAAAATGTCGGACCTTCTCCTTGCGGAAGAGCTTCTCGGTTCCAAACCGGTGGTGTGGGACAACATTCTTGCTACAGACTACTGTCTCCGAAGAATTTACCTGGCGGGGCTCAACAACAGAGTACCTGGGGGATACTCCTGGTTTATCAATCCTTCGGAGATATTTCCTGTAGCGCTCCACGGTGTAATGGAGTTGAAGGCCGCTCTTGGTTATGGAAGGCACTGGCCTGAACTTCTTGGAGATAAAAGAGAAGCCTGGGAAATTATGCAGGAATTTCACTACCTTCCCTGGAAAGCCGGGGAAACAGGAGGAGAGATTCTTGCCCGACTCTCTGGTGCCGTTAACGGTGATGACCCTGGCGATGCCCTCGAGTGGTTGAACCGGGCTGTTCCTGAGATGTCGTCTTTTGTTGAATCGATCCCCCTTCTGGAAGGCGGATGGGAACTGCTTCCAGTAGCCCGTGATCTTTACCGGTCGCTGTCGGTTATTCGCCGGGCTCTGGAAACCAATGACCCGGCAGCCTCCCTTCATTATTTTATGCACACAAGACTTCCGTACGAGAATCCCGTTGCTGCCCTTGCAGCAGGCAAACACTGAGGAGACACAAGTGAAGGTTATTCTTGCAGGATACAACATTGATACCGAGAATGATTCCAGAACACCTGAAACTATTTCTGCCGCATACGCAAGAATCAGCCGTGATCCCGCTCCTGTTACAGAGCTTCGGAGGCAGGCCGCACTGGAGGTGGACAAGGCCAGAAAATCAAACAAAACAATTGTATACAAGTACGGGCACGGTTCTATTGCCGAGCATGCGGTGTTCAACTTCGATATACTGGGTCTGTCCCGGCTCGCTGCCGAAGCCGTTCAGTCTTTCAGGCTTCTCAGCTTTACGGAAAAGTCTCAGAGGTACATAAGAATCGGTGAAGACTGGTTTCTGCCGGAGGAACTTCAGCAGCAGTCACCGGTGCTGAAGGATCTGTTCCGCTCCTACGGGACGATTCTGTCCGGTCTGCTGGAAGCCGGGCTTTCAAAAACGGAAGCCAGAGAAGATGCCAGATACATACTTCCACTTGCAGCGACAACGCAGATGGGCATGACCGTTAACGCCAGAGAACTGGAGCACATTATCAGAAGACTGAGAGCCCATCCGCTTGCCGAGGTAAAGTGCCTGGCTGATGCTCTGTACGATGCAGTTCTTCCAGTGGCGCCTTCTCTGATGCTGTTCACAGAGCCTGCAGGGATGGACAGTATTGCCCACCTGCATCCTGCACCTGTTCAGGGCATCGGTGAGGTGGAGCTTCTGGGGTGTGATTCAGATGAACGGGTTGCAGAGTGGCTTACAGAACTCTACGGTGAGCCTTCTTTCAGCAGAATCTACGATAACCTTGGAATTCATGATGCCCTGCCCAGGTTCTGGGAACTGTTCAGAGCTGATTTCAGGATTACCCTCTCAGCAACGGCGTACGCTCAGTTAAAAAGACACAGAATGACTACCCAGCTGGTTACGGCCTACGACTCTTCTCTCGGCATAACTGTTCCACCCAGTATTCAAAAGGCCGGGCTGGAGGAACTGTTCCGTTCGCAGTGTCTAAAGGCGTCGTCATCGGTATCCAGCCTGGGACGGGAAGCGGACTACTTCCTCACGAACGCCCACCGTCGTCAGGTGAGGCTGTGCATCAACGGAAGAGAGTTCAACCATTTTATCCGGCTCAGAGATGATGCCCATGCCCAGTGGGATATAAGAGGCATAGCGTCACAAATGGTTGCTCTGGTGAAGCACAGAGCCCCGGAGACCTTCAGAATGACCTGTGGCAAATCAAAGTGGGAAGAGGTTACCGGAAAACCTGCTCTATGAACCTTGGCCGCCCCAGTTTGCTTCCCTGATAAACGGGAGTAACACGCAGGATAACAATTCCCCTTGAGCCCATTATGTCTGTGCCGTAATACCAGGTGAATAAGTTGCTGTATGACGGGGGAGTCAGCGTCAGTGCGTTTCCGGATACAGTGGCCTGGCGCCAGGTCTCACCGTTGTCGGTGCTGTAGTCAATAGCAAGATCAATAGTTCTGCCCTCACGGTCTCCTATCTCGAAAGATATGTCCACCGTTTTGTTCTGAATATTGTGGTTTGCCGCGGTAGCTCTGATTATCTCCGGGATGTTTGTGTTCTCCAGCGTGATTGGACCCACCTCTTCAGAGCGTACGGAATCTTTGTCCATGGCGACCAATCTTATGTCCACATCCAGTCTGGAGACTTCCGGGAGATCAACGGAACTGTTCCAGCTCAAAGTGGTATTGTACCTTGCAGATCCGAAAGGCCCTTTACTGACCAGGCCTTCTGCAAGAAGCCAGGTGTCATCAATATCCCGAAGCCTGTACTCAAGATTCAGGGTGATGTCATCATTCTCGATATCAGTCAGGGAGAAATTCACAGGAACCGCACCCCGGAAAACATCATACACAGATGGGGATGTTATTCTCACGCTGGGTTCTGAATTGTTGTCAAGGTGGAATGGAGCAGAAGGAACAGCAATTCCAGTGTTTAGATCAGAAGGAATTGCCTGGAATCTTACTCGATTTACGTCAAATCCGGGAAGATCTTTATCGGATTCCCAGAGAACTTCGAAATCGTACCTTCCTACACCAGCTTCCTCAGCTTCTATTACGGTGGCAGGTTGCCAGGAGATTCCACCATCAATGCTGTAATTGTATACAACATCCAGCATGTTTTGATCTGGATCACTAAGCCTGACTCCAAGTACCACTCTTCCATTAACTTCTGTTGAGGGGGCAATGATCTGCGCGCTGGGCAGCCTGTCTGTATCGATATGAAGCCCTTCAATGAAGTACCATGGACCAGGATCTGAATCTGCAGCTCTTACCCTTATTCTTATGTTGTCAGCATCCACGTGGCCTATGTCATTTACAGCGTTCCATGTGACAGGTTCACCGTAAAACCATGGCTCGATTTCGATACTGCTTCCACTGAGGTGCATTGTTTTCCAGGAACTCCCGTCATCGGTGGAGTACTGTGCCTGCAGTTGAATTATGTCGCCTTCCCTGTCTTCCACTGCGTAACCCAGTCTGAATCTGGAATCATCGATCTTCTCCGGAGATTCCATGAGGATCTCCGGTGGTCTGTTATTGTCTATATGAAGGAGACCTGATATCCCACTCTCACCTGGACCGAAATTGGAGTATGGAGTAATTCTTACAAGACATCTTCTGTGATCTGAGTAAGGTAGATCTTCATCTGAATTCCACGTAATTGCTCCGGGAATCTCATTGTAATTTCGAGTTTCATTCCAACTGTAACCGGCATCAGTGGAGTAGCTCACAGAGATACCAGTCCAGTCCTGAGAACTTATTGAGTATGAGATAGCTACTGGTCCGCTGAATTCTCCTGTGAGTTGCTCCACCTCGGCTATTGGAAGAAAATCAGAACCGTAGCATCCAGAATTGTACTGATTTCCAAGGGGGAGAGGCCACGTGCACTTTGTTGAAACATGTGTAGCTACGGGATATGCGGTAATAGTACCTCCTGCACTGATAACGATCAGTTCCATTGTGCCATCTCTGTTCATATCTCCTGCAATAGGTGCAAAACCAATTCCCCCTGGATTACTCATTGGGAAACCACTTATTTTTCTACCAGAAGAATCCCAGGCATAGATATTTCCATCGTTCGCCGTTGCTATTACAGAAGGGCCACCATCAGTGTAGGTGATTATCGGCTGGTAAGGTCTTGAATTAGTATGGTTGGGCCACCGCCATGTTCCTGCGAGAGATCCATCTCCGTTCAGAAGATAAACGGTACTGTCGATGGAAGCCACAGCTATTTGGGGGAGTTGAAGATCAAAATCAAGAAGCCCTATGGCAGGAGATCCGTGAACAGGACGGTCATCCATATAGAAAGGCCAGCCTTCCTGCTCCTCGCCCAGTAGACTGTACAGGTGAACTCTGCCATCCTGAGTTGCGAAGACTACGTCAGCCTGTCCGTCACCGTTGACATCACCGGAGACAGGTGTTGTTCCAGCGGGAAATCCTGTCAGCTTTGGCCATCCAGGCAATTGAAGCCCATCACATCCAATTATGGTTATCCTGCTGTTGTTGGTGGCGCAAATCAGTCCGTCATTAGAGCCACCGCCAAGGCTGATCTGGGTTGGTTGATACTGAAGCTGTGAATTCAGATCTACAGGAAAACCCCGAACTGGCTCTCCTCTCACATCGAGAAGGTGAACAAGACCGTCACTGGTTCCATAGGCTATCTCAAACTCACCGTCATTGTTGAGGTCAAGAGTAGTGATACTTGTTGTTACATTTGATTGGTTGTTAAATGGCCATCCGTACATTTCATGACCCTGGAAATCTATGAGGTGCGCAAATCCATCATTGTCAGCATATGCAATAAGAGTTTCTCCTGTGGATCCTGGAACAGCTGCAGGTCTCCAGATCACTCCAACCCCGTTGGAGACAGGAAATCCCGGAAGTTGGATTCCGCCGGTACTCCACGCACCAAGGCCAGCAGTGCCCAGGGGAATAAACAGGATCTGCTCTGAGTTGTTCCGGGTTATGAGTTGAGCCTCACCTCTTGGAGTGGCATCAAGATGGAGTTCCCAAATTGGCAGAATGCCGGAAACAGTCAACAATATTAATGCAATGGCACTCAATGGTTAACCCCCAATAAATAATTTGCACAACAAATTTCCTTGTGCTAAAAATAGCCGGATACTTCTTTAAGGTCAACTCAGTTATATTTGGATACGCTTAAGAGATGCAGGTCAAGCTTGACCGAGCCTGTTCTGTTGGTGATATTATGTGCGCTTAG
>JAOZRM010000040.1:0-7773 GCA_029940175.1 Candidatus Sabulitectum sp.
GATCTTTCAAGAAAAATATCAACCCTTTTAACCAATCAGGATCTAGCATCTGCCATGGGACAGAACGGTTTTAAGAGAACCATTGAGGAACACACCTGGAAGAAAGTTACAGACAGATTTTACAAGAATATCCAGGAGAGACTGTCATGAATAAGGTTACAATCGCAGTTGTTCTCTACAATGGTGAAAAATTGATTCCTCAGCTGGCTGAGACACTGGCTTCTCTCCCCGGTGATATTCAGACTGTAATTTATGACAGTGGTTCCACAGATGGTTCTGTTCAATTTGCTTCACAGATATTGAAAAATGCCATTGTTGTTCCCGGGGGAAACCATGGTTTCGGTTATGGGAACAACAGATGTATTGAGAAAGTGAATACAGAGTACGTTCTTCTTCTTAACAGCGATGCTTCAATAGATCCAGAGTCTCTCACTGAACTTGTATCGTTCCTTGACGAGAATCCTGAATTTGCCGGGGTGCAGCCCCTTATAAGGCTCTGGGGATGGGACAAGGTAACAGCTTCCTGTGGTGTTTTTCTCACAGAGTATGGAGAGGCATGGGACAGCAGATTTATGCATCTTGAACTGTTTCCCCTTCGAACTCCAATTCAGGCCCCTGCAATCACTGCTGCTGTATCCTTGTGGAGAAAAAGTGCACTTGATTCCGTTAAAGGTTTTGATGAACATTTCTTCATGTATTTCGAAGATGCAGACCTTTCACTCAGGCTGGGTGCTGCAGGGTGGAAGCTGGGAGTTGTCAGAGCAGCCAGGGCCGCCCACATGATAGGTTTCTCAAGTATCAGACGCAAAGCAAGAGAGTGGGAACTTGAATCTTCGATCCGGATGTTTCGAAGATATTTTGGAAACGGAAGACTTTCTTTTAAATGGTGGAAAAGAGAGGCACGAATTATTCTCAGCTGCGTTCTTCGCGGCCAATCTCCACTCTGGCGAATGATTCAGGCAGTAAAAGCTCTCCGCAGCAAAGTTGATACCGTAAGCATCCCGGAAGAGGTAAGATCAATGCTTTCAGGAGATCCAATGAATCACCCCAAACCAAGAATAGAACAGAACTCAAGAGGTCCCGGATGGAACGGAAACATTGCTTCCCCCTGGGGTGGTATCAAGACAGATTCCAAATCGATTACTTTCAAACTCACTGCTCTTGAACATACGGTTACCGGATGTTTCTCCAGCGGCAATGGTCATACTCTAAGAAGATTTTGCATTCCTGCACATTCCACAATGCAGATCAAGTTTGCAGAAACCCCGCCTCTTGTTTACATTCACTGTGATTCTTATTCAGATAGAATTGAGGTGAGAACAGATTGAAAGTAAAAGATGGAAGCGAAGTTGTATTGATGCTTGCTGGTTGCTCTGCCTGGGCTGCTGTGAACCTCTTTAGAGGATTTACTAGTGCCTCGGTTCCTCTGATCCCTTTGTTCGTACTACTTGGATTGTGTGTAAACTCTCTTTTGTTTCCAATTTTATTCTGCTGTTCTCTGGTGGGTTTGATCTCAACTGCTCTGATCCCCTGGGTTGTGCTGGTGTCAGGATTGCTTGCCTGTACAGCAGGCAGAACTATGAAAATCAGAGTAACCGGTTTCATCTCAGTGGCAGCCACTCTCTGGCTGATACCAGTCTCACTCTCAATCCCTGTGGTGATATTGGCTGCGGCGCTTGTTTTCATAAGTAATCATCGCCTTAGGTATTCGCTTCTTCCTGCAGGTTTTATTGTTTCTGCTATCTTCTTTGGTCTTCCAAATTCCCTGATCACACAACCGGCAGTTGCCGGGTCCACCATAGCAGAGGGCATTCTAACTTACAGCATCCCGGAGTTAAACACCTTGAGACCAGAGGTTCTTCTTCCGGCTCCATGTGATGGTCCATGGGCAGTGTGGGTAGCTATTGAAGCCGGTGGTGTCAGAGATTCCATACCTATGCTGGCCATTCGTCTGGGAGAGGATATGCTTGTTCTTCCTTCAGGCACAGATACTCTGTGCTTCACAATGGTTCCAGGAGACACTCTGGCCATTACGTTATTGAGAGATTTCAGACCCTTCAATCATTCGGTCATACATGCAACAGCAGGCGGTGAGAGATTGTGAGAGATTTTCTTCGCAATTATTTACACTCAATTCTGATTGCAGGATTTGGAGCCTGGATATTTATTGCATGGCGTCTCGCAGGAATGCCTGACCCGGGTTTTTCCGGCCGTATCATTCCCGCAGCATGGTTACTGGCTGGAATACTTAACGGACGGAATTCACATATAAGATGGTTTGCTCCAGTAGTATTTGCTTTTACAGCAGGAGCCTGGCTGTGGATGCTGCATCCCGGAGGCTGGATCCTTACAGCTGCGGTGGCTGTTGCAGGGCTTATAACATGGGGAATCTCTGTACCGAAAGGAAACAGCTATGGTTTGATAAAGGCTGTTTTGCCGGTACTGCTTCTTTCTATACTGACTGCAGAGATCAATGGCGATGAGGTGAGGTTTGCAGAGCAGGCCTCAACAATATCAGGTATTTCCAGTCACCGTTTCTCTGAAAGGAATATTAGAGCAGGTGACATAAGTGCTAGCGAGGGACACCACACCCCGATGTTTCCGCTTATCATCTCTCCAGGGTTGCTTGCAGGTGATCGGGGTATAAGAATAATACCGGTTATCCTTGCTTTGATAACAGTTCTTATTCTTGCAAAGCTGACTGATCCTCGAATAGCCTTGGTGGCTGCTCTGTTGTACCCCGGTTTTGGGATTTTTGGTCTGGCAATGACAGGCTGGATGGCTGCAGGGTTGTTTGCACTGGGTGTTTTACTGCCGGAAGGCAGGAAATGGTCTGTTGTCAGGTTGTTGATCGCGCTGATCCTTGTTGCGTTGAAAATGAGGTATATAGGAGTTGCTGCAGGTATTCTTGTCGCAGAGTACGCATGCATGCCAGCGAGAAAAAGGAAATGGATAATACCCATGATCTGGATCTCAACTGGAGCACTAATCCTTATTGTGGACAGATATTTCCTGAATGGAATCATATTCTGGATCAGATATGGAAATGTCGAGGCCCTTAATTTGATATGGGCCAATATATTCCATAGACCTCTCGATACTGTTTCCCATGCTGCCTGGAGTCTGGTTGACCCAGAGGCTGGTCTCTTTTTCAGAGCTCCGTGGGTACTTGCTGCAATTTCAGGTTTGTTCGTCTTCCGCAGGAAACAGCCTGCTCAATTTAAGCGACTTTTTATTCCATCGATTCTCTACTGGGTTTTTCTCATAGTCTGGTCCGGCTCCTCCTGGCACGGTCTTCCAGCACCTGCTGGAAGGATGTTCGTCCCCATGCTTCCACTTTTCGCCGGCGGACTGGCGTATGTATGGAAGGAAAAAGAGACCAGGCTGCTGATTATCATTTCAATTGCAGTATCAGCCCTTGTTGTTGCTTCTCCTGCTTGCAGATATAATTACGCTGATGGAACCGACAGCATTCTCTCTCTTCTTGGAGTCACAGGTGGTTTCTCCATGGTAAGAAGTAACTCGATTCAGCTTCTAACTGCTGTTTTACTCAGTACAGCCATGCTTATCGTTCTCGGAAAATGGAAGAAATACAGGTTGCTTTCACTGGTGATCATATACGTTTCCACTTTTTTGGTGGGCATTTATCCAGATGGATATGAGGCAGAGGATCTATCACCTGAGATGGTACAGGGCGCGCGATTATATCCATATGTATCTGACCCTGTTGAAAGATATTTCTGGTTCAACAGCAGGGAAAGAATGCTGGAACTCTCTGAACCTGGTCAATCAATTCTGTTACCTGACATACAGGCAGGCGATACCCTGTCTCTGTTGATTTCCGGTGGTGGTGGTATTTTGGCCATAGGTGGTGAAATGATCACTGTGGAAACACCTATCATTGAATTGCCTTCAGTATACCAGTCTATTGGCAGATCTTCCAGAACTCTCCCGGACTGGCCCGAAAACAGGTTGATGGAAGAATTCAGCATGGTGATTGAAATCGATCAAATCGAGAGCAGGGCGATTCGTATTCTGCATCACAGCGGACCACCTGTTTACCTGGACAGAATAGATATTTCAAGAGGAAGCATCAGCCAATGAATAAACTTTCAGTTGTGGTACCATCAAGAAATGGTTTAAACCTGTTAAAAAAATTCCTTCCAGTGATAATCCGTGAGACCATCCGGGCTCAGGGTGAGATCATAGTGGTTGATGATTGCTCTGACGATGGTACTTCTAATGAACTGCCTGATCTTTTTCCTCAAGTCATTCTTCTTTCCAGGAGGAAAACTCCAGGATTCTGTCACGCAGTCAATCTTGGAATGTCCAGGGCCAGTGGAAATTACCTTATGCTTATTAACAACGATACTATTCCATCTGAGAACTCATTCAGAAGACTGGTTTCCGATCTGGATAAAGCAGACAGCGATGTAGCGGTGGTTGTTCCTTCAATCCTGAGACCGGATGGTTCAGACGACAGTATGTATTCCTGGATCTTCAGACATGGTCTTGCAGTTACGGGAGAGAACATCAGTGGAGAGAATTATCCATCCGGTGCCTGTGCCCTGTGGAAACGATCTGTGTGGGAAGAACTGGGCGGACTGAGCGTTTCATATGCGCCTATCTACTGGGAGGATACCGATATGGGCGTAAGAATGCATAACTCCGGATATGTCATGCTAAGATGTGGTGACATTATTGTGGAACACAAACACGCTGCAACCATGGGTAGTTCTCTTGTGTCAGAGACTCTCCGGGAGCGCAACAGATTTGTTTTCATGGACAAAAACTGTCATTCTTCTGCAAGAAGGATGTCAAGAGCTTTCTGGTTGCCAATCCATCTCCTTCTTGCCCTGCTAAGTGGAAATAAGGCGTTCATAAATGGATACAGAGATTATCTTAAGATAAGAAGAACAGAAAATGAAAAGTAACGCAAGAAGATTTGTTCTGGGTATTGAAGGGCTTACTGCTCTGGTAACCGGAGCTTCCGCCCTTGCATCAGTTGTAGCATTTCTTGTTTTGTGGCTTGTTGTCTCAGATGCACGAACATCTCTCGAAACCGCATCATACTCCAGAGCTGAATACATTTCTCATGCCCTTGGGATCAGACCCACGCAAGGATTGCTTGAGTCAGTGGTAAATTCGTCAATTCCCGGTGGGGGTGTTACAGCTGCGGTAGTGGTTTTCGATAACTCAGACGTTCTTGCCTACCCGTCAATCAGCCAGGATGAACTGGAGAATGCCCACCGGATTACATACTCTTCTGCGAATGGATACAAGGTATCCCTTTTTATGGAAATGCCGTCGGTTCTTGGGGAAAGTACAGTAATTCTTGTTTTATTCGCATTTTTTGCTGCAACTCTCACTGTAGTTGCAATACTGGTTCCATCATTTCTCCGAAGGGCTGTTCTTGACCCTCTACGAAGCATACTTGGCGAGGCTGACCGGTTTGAGAGTGGCAGTGGAAGTACAGCCAGGGCTGCAAATGCATCATTCCAGAAACTCATACATCTTCTCGGACAGCGGGATTCACAATTGCACGAGATGAGAGTAAAGGCATTGAACAGGGCACAGGCAGCTGAATCAAGATCAGGAGCTGTTCTTGAGGCCATGGGTTCCTCTGTGATGGTTGTTGATTCTAAGGGAAATCCCTCTCTCTGGAACAAGCAGGCATCGGATCTGTTTCAACTGGAGGAAGACAGTGTTGACAGCACTATTCTGGCTTATCACCTTGCACCGTATTTGAATAATGGTGTTACTGAGTGGGACGGTGAAGACCACGGTAGAATTTTCAGATTCAAAGTTACTCCAGGTCAGGAAACAGAAAAGATTGTTCTCTGTACCGATGTTACCGCGTCGGTCCTGCTGGAAAGACGCCTGTCAGAGGAGAGTGCCCTTGCAGATCTGGGAGCTCTTTCCGGAGGAGTAGCTCATGAGATAGGTAACGCTCTTTGTGCTCTTGATGGCTTTCTGGACCTGCTTGGCAGGGGTAGAGAATCACAGCGTACAAGAGAAATTCTTCATGAGGCAGAGCTGGAACTGGATTCAGCGAAAAAAATGGTTGAAGCTTTCAGGAATCTTGCACAGCAGAATTCAATTGAAAGTACAATTACCACTCATTCTGCAATGGCTTTGATCCTGGATATATGTGAGAGCCAATCCATCAAGTGTTCAATTAATAAAGTCGGAATTGGGAATATCCTTTCTGATCCAGTTATTCCCGGGGGGACAATACTTATATCCAGGATAATTGAGAATCTTCTGTCAAATGCCATGCGCTTCTCAAAATCAGATGTTGAGGTTAGAGCAGATGATTCATTGGATCAGCATGCTCTTATATTCAAGGTACTTGATAGGGGATCCGGTTTACCGGAGCCACCGGATAAAGTATTCAGACCAATGTATACAACCGCGGAAGAACATGGTGGAATGGGGCTTGGACTGACCATCACAAGAAGACTTGTAAGAGCCATGGGTGGTTCTATCAAGGCTGCAAACAGGGAAGACGGGGGAGCAGTATTTACAGTGAGTATTCCTCATCTGGAGAGTGGTGAATGAAGAAAATACTTCTTGTTGAGGATAAAAGAGGAATGCGTATCATGCTTTCAACTGCTCTTGAGGAAGATGGATGGGCAGTTACAGCTGTTGCTGATGGCGATTCTGCTCTGATGAATATCCAGCAGAATTCATACAATGCAATTCTGACTGATGTTTGTATTCCCGGCAGATACAACGGCATTGATGTACTCAGCAGTGCTCCATCCGGAACCCCTGTTATTGTAATGACAGCTTTTGGCACTATTGATATGGCAGTTGATGCAATGAAAAAAGGTGCAGCTGATTTCATTAGCAAACCGTTCAAGCTGGATGATCTACTGGAAAAGCTTTCATCAGCTTCGTATGATCATTCAGATTCTATGCTCGGCCAGTCGGCCGGTTATCTTGATATCGTGAGCAGAGCAGAGAGAGCAGCCCCCAGCGGGATGAATATTCTTATTCTTGGAGAAAGTGGAACAGGCAAGGAGTTACTTGCAAGAAGAATTCACCAGTGCAGCAGTGGGCAGGACGGTCCATTTGTACCGGTAAATTGTGCGGCTATTCCTGAAAATCTCATGGAGAGTGAGCTTTTTGGAGCAGAAAAAGGAGCATACACCGGCTCAACAGATGCTCGACCTGGAAGATTTACCATTGCCCGGGGAGGTTCAATCTTTCTTGATGAAATCGCGGATCTTGATATGTCTCTTCAGGGTAAGCTTCTCAGAGTACTGGAATCAGGAACTTATCACGCTGTCGGAGGGCGGGAGGAAATAAAATCAGATGCTCTGGTGATCGCAGCCAGCAACAGAGACCTTCGCAGCATGGTAAAAAAGAAGTTGTTCAGAGAAGATCTCTTTTACAGGATCAGTGAATTTCCTGTAAAACTTCCTCCCCTCCGTGAAAGAGGAGATGATATCAAACTCATTGCCGGGCACTATCTGAAATTGTATCAGGGCAACTCATTTTCCCCGGGCGCACTATGTGCCCTGAGCAGTTACAGCTGGCCTGGGAATATCAGAGAAATGAAAAATCTTATCCGAAGAGCATGTGTAAATTCCAACGGTGAAGCTATCACCACAGAAATGCTTGAATTTCCTGATCACAAAGTAGATGGTTCACTTGTGGAACAGGCTGCTCATGCTGCAAAGATCCGAGAGAAGACTCTTATCTCATCTGCCCTTGCGGAGACCGGAGGAAATCGCAGAAAGGCTGCGGAGATTCTCGAAGTGAGTT
>JAOZRM010000040.1:7783-10753 GCA_029940175.1 Candidatus Sabulitectum sp.
CCCAGGGAAAGAGCTGTTGTTCTTTTCAGCGGAGGGCTGGACTCAACCACGGTTCTTGCAATGGCAGCTGCAAGCAATCTGGAAATTACAACTCTTTCTTTCAGATACGGCCAGAGGCATACATTGGAGCTTCAAAGAGCAGAAGAAGCAGCAAAGTCATACGGAGTCAGAGAGCACATCATTATCGATCTTGACCCTGAACCCTTCAGAGGATCATCACTTACTGAAAGTATCCCGATACCTCTTCACAGGGAAAACATTCTCAGGCCAATACCATCAACATATGTACCAGCCAGAAACACGGTTTTTCTTGCAATAGCCCTTGGAATTGCCGAGGCAAGAAATGCCAATCATATATTCATAGGTGTCAATTCTCTTGACTACAGTGGCTATCCTGATTGCAGACCTGAATACATCGACGCTTTCCAGAAAGTAGCCAACCTGGCCACAAAAGAGGCGGTAGAAGGCACACCCCCAAACATCCATGCACCGTTACTGTACATGACTAAAGCAGAAATCATAAAAAGAGGAATGGAACTTGGAGTTGACTACAGCAGAACCATAAGCTGTTACCAACCGAATTCCCATGGGGAAAGCTGTGGTGTCTGTGACGCCTGTGTCTTAAGACTTAAGGGCTTCAAAGAAAACGGACTCACAGATCCTGTACCCTACAGCACAAATGGATAGAGAATACAGAATAAAGGAGATGGTTTTGACCCTTCAGGGAGAAGGTGCCATGGCTGGAACTGCTGTGGTTCTTCTCAGATTTGAAGGATGTAATCTGAATTGCAGCTTCTGCGATACTGATTTTACCGGCACAGACGGTCGGGGTGGAGGAGTCTTTAAAACAGCAGCAGAACTGGTGGATGCTGTGGATAGGAAATGGACATCATCTTCTCCGGTTAACGTGCTTTGTACAGGTGGAGAACCTCTTCTACAGCTGGATCAGACACTGGTGAAAGAGTTGAAATCAAGGCATTTTAGAATTCTGCTTGAAACAAATGGAACAATTCCTGTGCCTTCCGGAATCGATTGGGTCTGCGTGAGTCCTAAAGCAAACACTGCCAGAGTTCAAAACAACGGAGACGAACTCAAAATAGTCTGGCCACAGGATGGGATAAACCCCGGAGATTATGAAGAGCTGGAATTCAGGAATTTCTGGATTCAGCCCAGGTTTGACAGTAACTATGAAAGTAACCTGCAGACATCCATTGAATACTGTCTTGCTAATCCAAAATGGAGACTGAGTTTTCAGACTCACAGGTTTATTGGAATACCATAGGAGATCAAAATGGAGATATACAGAGAATTTAAGTTTGATGCAGCCCACAGATTACCTAACCTTCCCGCAGGTCACAGGTGTGGAAATCTTCACGGACATACGTTCAGAGTTTTCATACACATCGAGGGCTCAGTAGGTAATACTACAGGCTGGGTAAGAGATTATGGGGAAATTAAGAGTATTTGTGCACCGCTGATAGACATGCTGGATCACACGTACCTGAATGAAGTAGCTGGTCTTGAAAATCCCACTAGCGAAAACATCACCCTGTGGCTCTGGGAGAAGATCAAACCTTCTCTCCCTGAACTGACCATGATTGAAGTAAAGGAAACAGATTCTACCGGTTGCAGGTTCTCCGGATGAGGGATATTCAGAACTCACCTGATCACAGAAATATCTCTTTGAGGGAGGCAGGAATAAAAAACCTAAGCTATCCCATAACAATCCTTGATAGAGAGAACAGAGAACAGATAACTGTAGCGGACATTTCCATGTCGGTAAGCCTGCCGCATCATTTCAAGGGTACGCACATGAGTCGTTTTCTGGAGGTGCTCACTTCTACCGGTTGCAGATTTACGGGAGGCACAATTCCAGTTGTTCTCAAGGAATTAAAGAAAATCCTGGAAGCAGAGTCTGCAAAGATACGGATTGAGTTTCCTTATTTTCTCACAAGAGAAGCACCTGTTACCGGAGCTGCTGCAAAAATGAGTTACGTGTGTTCTTTCACAGGAGAATCAAACAACAGGATAGATGATTTTATTCTGAGTGTAACGGTACCTGTAAGCACACTTTGCCCATGCAGTAAAGAGATCAGTAGTGCCGGTGCGCACAATCAACGGGGATACATCAAGATGGACGTAAGAACTGAAAAACAGGATGATGGTTCTTTTGCAATGCTCTGGATCGAAGAGCTTGTAGACGTGGCAGAAACATCGGCTTCTTCACCTCTATACACAATACTCAAGCGTCCTGATGAAAAGTTTGTAACTGAACAGGCTTACAGAAACCCCGTTTTTGTTGAGGACATTGTGCGTAATGTGGCAGAGAAACTCAGGCAGGATGACAGAATTACTCAGTTCACTGTAACTGCAGAGAATCACGAGAGCATACACAATCACAATGCCTATGCTGTGGTTGCCTGGGAAAGATCCGAAGAACAGGGAAGACACAAGTGAATCGGATCAGCATTCAGTATTACAAGACGAAGATCGGGGAATTGGTGTTGGGTGCTTATGACCATAAGCTTTGTCTGCTTGATTTCAGGTACAGGCGGATGAGAAAAACAGTGGACAGCAGGATCAGTAGAGGGCTGAATGCGGTTTTCCATGAGGAGGATCATGATGTCCTGAGAGATACAAGAGATCAGCTTGATGAGTACCTCGACGGAAACAGAAGTGTTTTCACCATTCCCATATTAACAACAGGAACAGATTTCCAGAAAAGTGTGTGGGAAGCTCTTCACCATGTTCCTTATGGAACGACTTCTACATATCTGCAGCTGGCGAAGAACATAGGGAACGAAAAGGCCGTCCGGGCTGTAGCAGGTGCAAACGGAGCAAACTCAATTGGCATAATAATCCCATGCCACAGAGTCATTGGCAGCAACGGTGAGCTGGTTGGTTACGGTGGTGGTTTGTCTGTGAAGAAGCGGTTGTTGCAACTGGAAAGATCTGCCATTGGCAAAAAAG
>JAOZRM010000040.1:10763-18015 GCA_029940175.1 Candidatus Sabulitectum sp.
TGACTGAACACTTGCAGAAATCCCTTTTATTCATCTCTGAGATGGAAAAATTGAAAAAAGTACAGCGACGAAACAAGACTCTTGACTCCGGCAGGTTTGAAAACAGCGCAGAGCATTCCTGGCATGTTGCTCTGATGGCTTTTCTCTTGAAAGATTATTTCTCTGAAGGCATTGATATTGCAAAAGTTGTGAAAATGCTTCTTATTCATGACGTGGTTGAGATTGATACAGGAGACACTTTCCTTTACCATGAGAGAGAAAAGATGTTAGTAGAGCACAGAGAAGAAAATGCAGCTTACCGCTTGTTTGGCCTTCTTCCAGCGCCAGAAAAAGATGAGTATTTGTCCTTATGGCTTGAATTCGAGGATGGCGTTACACCAGAGGCTGAATGTGCTGCGGTTCTGGATGCATTGCAACCTCTTATCAATCATTTGATAACAAGGAACGAGAATGAAAATCCCTTTGGATTGACCTGGAGTCAGGTGATCGAAAAGAAAAATTTCATTAAGAGCATTTCTCCTGAGTTATGGGAAGTTGCACAGAATCTTATAATCAAAAGTGTAGAAAAAGGATTATACGAGAAATGAATTATCGGTTTACTCGTCCTGGCTGTACTCTGCATCAACAGTAATAGCAACACCGCCTCTTACACCGAAATCCGCTTGCACACGGCACCATCTTGGCCGGATTGCTGAGATCAGGTCATCCAGGATCATGTTGGTTACATGCTCGTGGAAAACACCCTTGTTCCGGTAAGAGAGAAAGTAAAGTTTCAAGGATTTAGATTCAACGATCTTTAGATCCGGAACGTAACTGATGGTGATCTTCGCAAAGTCCGGTTGAGCTGTTTTTGGGCAGACACATGTAAACTCATGGGTTGTCAGGGTTACTATGTAATCTCTTTCCGGATTCTGATTGGGAAAAGCTTCAAGACCTTTGAAGTCAACGGTAGAGTTTCCCAGTAGAGAGAGGCCATTCATATCTTTCTCCTGTGTCATTATTCTCCTTTTTCTGAATATGTCATTCTACGTATTACAGAGACCAGATCGTGCATTGCGTATGGTTTACTGATTACTTCATGTGTTGAATCCATGCCGGTGAGACGGTCTCCAGCATACCCTGTTGTGAATACTACAGGAATATCACTACCCATTGACTTAATTGCTTTATAGGCATCGGGACCGTTGATCTCAGGCATCATAACATCAAAAACAAGCATTTCAATTGCAGCTCGATTCTGCTTGAAAATTTCGATTGCTTCTCTGCCGTTTGAAGCCCGTAAAACTGCTATCCCGGCTGCTCCAAGCCCTTCAATTGCCAGATTCATAACCTGAGGATCATCTTCTGCAAGGAGAATGCATATTGTTCTTCTGTTTCTAATTTCTTTTGATGAGGTTGGATGCGTGACCACTTCAGTCTCAGGGGAGCGTGGATCACTCTTCAGTTGAGGGAAATATACCTTGATCTCAAGGCCGCTCTCTTCTCTGTTTGTTACATCAATATATCCGGAGTGCTCATTCACTATTCCAATAACAGTGGCAAGACCAAGGCCTGTTCCACCGACACTGGTTTTTGTGGTAAAGAAGGGCTCAAAAATATTCCTGTGATCAGTTTCCGGTATACCGGGGCCTGTGTCTGATACTGTGATCGTTACATAGTTCCCGGCCTTTATTGTACCACTGGTCACTTTGCTGGGCTTTGAAAGAAGTGTTTTGTCAAGAGTTACATTGACTTTTCCTCCACTGGGCATGGCATCCCTGGCGTTGACACACAGATTCATAAGAACCTGTTCTATCTGACCAGGGTCTCCGAAGGTCCAGCAGTTGTCGCAGTTGATCTCTGTTGAGATCACAATGTTATCCTCAATGATCCTGGAAAGAAGCTGGCCGAAATCATCTATCAGAATGCTTAAATCGACGCGCTGGAGGCTGGGCTTCTTGTCCCTGCTGAAAAGAAGAAGCTGTTTTACCAGTTCTCTGCCCTTGGCGGCAGCTTCCACGATGGGTTTCGATACATCTGTGATAACAGGGTCATTATCTGAAACCCTGTTCAGTATGTCACAGTACCCCATTATCACATGGAGAAGATTGTTGAAATCGTGGGCAACTCCTCCGGCAAGACGACCAATTGCCTCCATCTTTTGAGATTGAATGTTCTCAATTTCCTCCTGCATCAGAGATAATTCTTTTTCCTTTACCACAGTAGTGTCGAATAGAATGCCGGATACATGAGGTGGTTTTCCCCTTGCAATTGCTGCAATATTGAACCATCTGGT
The DNA here is from genome assembly GCA_029940175.1 of Candidatus Sabulitectum sp. Lineage (GTDB taxonomy): Bacteria > Fermentibacterota > Fermentibacteria > Fermentibacterales > JCC-6 > Sabulitectum. Next base: position 13,039 of record JAOZRM010000040.1, read on the forward strand.
TACAAAATCATCTCCTCTATAGCTGATCTCTCCAAAAAACTTTTTACTGCTGCCTGAAAAGAGAGCATCCAGGTCATCTCGCATCTGTTCAGAGAATGACATTTCAAGGAGCCAGTGTGAGAGCCGTGGTGGGTTCTCAGGGGGTGTGTAGGCAAGGACTTTGAAGAATTCATCATCAACTCTAAGTCGATCTTCTGCCACTGCAGCACTCCATCTTACGGCTCCGGAAGCATCAAGGGTGAGCTGAAGCTGATCAACCCTGTTCTGAAGGCTCTTCTCAGTTTCAACAAGACTGGATACATCAACTGAAACTATAAGAAGAGATTTTCTCCTCTGGTAAACAAGTTCTCTGGCATGAACCAGTAAATGCAGAGAATTCCTGTTCAACAGTGTGATCTTAATGGGAACCGGTTCAGTACTGGATGTTGCAGGGTTCTTGCTGAAGAATACTTCCAATCTTTTCCGGGTATCAGAGTCTACAAGTTGAAAAAGGTCATTGTTCTCCTTGTCCAGCCGTGAGAAACCAAATTTTTTCAGAAGTGTTTTGTTCACATGGACAATTTTGCTTCTCTGAAGAACAATAATACCAATGTTCTGATCTCTGGAAATTTCTTCAAACAGGTTATTGGCTTCTGTCAATCGCTCAATTAGCTGCTGGTGACTTTCCTCCCTGGTTCTTATCAAAAATATGGCAAGTATTGAAAGGACAGAAGCTATGCAGAGAGGGATAGCCACTACTCTGAAAACATACATGGCGAAAGAATCGGGAAGAACAAGTATCCACGCAAGGTAGATCGCAGCAGATCCTAGGCCGGTAAAGAGCTGAAAGAGCAAACCGGATGGGCGGAATCTTGATCTCTCCGCAAGTCTTAACAACAGCCCAAACACAAACGCCGACAGTATGATGCCTATGCCGGGAATCATCCCGGCTCCCCCAATTGAAATTCTGTAAGCCAGAAGGGGTATAACTGTGATTATTCCAACAACAGGTCCACCGGTAAATGCTGCCACCACCAGGATAGGTGTACGCATATCGATAAGAACACCAGGAAGAACTTCTACGCTGAATACAATGGCAAGAACTCCACAAGCCGCATAAGTGAGCCCCTGGATAAGCAGATCAATCAGACGCTCTCTGCTGGTCCTCCATCTTGAAAAACGTGTGAGAAAAAGGAATGCCACAACAAGCAGTGTGGAATTCTCAATTAGAGCTTTGAGGATATCAATTCTCAAATTTCATTCCTTACTCTCCAGGAGTCTATGCCGGTTTTACCACCTTGAAAGCCTGCTCAGGTGTAGATCCCGGATTGCATGCCATCCAGTCAAGAACGCGCCAGGCACCTTTTGTGGTAACGCCATTGCTGGAGCACCATACTATAGCATCTTTGATGCCTTTTTCTTCCAGATTGTACATCCAGTCCTTGCCTGCTCTTCTCGATCCTCTCATGCGATCAGCAAGAAGGCTTGCAAGAGGACTTGGTTTCAACTCAGTGACCGCCAGCAGATCATCAAACAAGTCGCACAGCTCAAGATTGAGCAGTCGATCGATAAGATGGTCACTGAGCCCGAGCTTGGTGTAAACTTCTCGTCTTTCCCATGGTTTTCTGGGCAGAAGCTTTTCCAGCCTGACAAAAGTGTCAGCAGGAATGGGCTGGGGTGGAAGATCCGTGTCAGGATACATTCTATCCGCCCCTGGAAGTATTCTTTCGAAATCTGTGTTTCCGCCGGGAAGCGCCTGCCTGGTCTCCGGTGGTATTCCCAGAAATGCTTCTTCGATCCTGATACAGATTTCTTTTACTGTAGTTTCAAGATCTACCTCCGGGCCGGCAAATACAAGAGCCGCATCCTCGGGTAAAATGCTAATGTCAGCTCGAAGAACTTCTGATGCCTGGGTTAGAACAGGGTTGTATTCCAAGCATGCAATAACTCTTATCCTTCCACGAAGTTCGTCAAGGAAGTTTAGTCCCGGTTGTGTAGGCCACTGTAGATACTTTTCAAATCCCGGTAAGATCATCACAGCTGCACTGTGTTTTTTTGAATCAAGTAGATCGGGATCAAAACCCTCTCCTGCGGAGGGTATTTTATCAAGTAGAGAAAACTCAGGTTTGAAATCTCCGGGAGTTAATTCAGATGTTCGCAGCTGGTGCCGCAGATCAAGAAGAGCTTTTTGTCTGTAGGCCTCAATTCTTGAAAGGGATTCTATGTATCCTATTTTGGCAACACCCTTTATCTCGATTCTTGTACCGCCTCTTATAGAAACATTTACATCCTGACGCACAGAGCCAATCCCTCTTCTTACCAGATGGGTAGAGCGCATTGTTTCGCCAATGAGTTTTGCTGCCAGAGCCATTTCCCGGGGTGTGTAAAGCTCTGGAGCTGTTACAGGTTCCACCAGTGGAATTGAAAGACGATCTGTTCTATAGATCACATGGTGGCCGATATCAGACACTTCACGGCAGGCGTCCTCTTCCATGCTCATCTGCACGAAATGAAGATCTCTTCCAAGAAAAGGGATTACGCCATTCACTCCCACGATTGCAGTTCTCTGAAAGCCAGTTGGGATTGAACCGTCCAGATACTGTTTTCGGGTAATGTGCAATTCATCAACAAGTGACATATTGAACATCATAGCTAGTTGAAGTGCAGACTGAATAGCTTCGGGATTTGCCTGAAAAGGCGGGGTGTCATCCATTTCATAAGTGCATACAGAGTCATTATAAAGCAGGTAGTGAACCTGCTTTTTTGTTTTAAATTCCATGAGTGCAGTTCCATCATATTCACCAAACTCACTCAGTGTTGGCCGCATATGACGAAGGATCTCCTGATGGTGTTCATCATTTCTGATGATAGTGGAACACCGGCAGAACAACTTACCTGCAGTGGCAAGCTGTTGGTGAGTTTCCAGACCGCCTCTGAAACCCAGTTCTCGCAGTTCAGTGTAATCCTGCAAAGTTTTTCCTTTCAGTACAACATGTTTCATTGAATAATTATTGTCCCGAAAATAACGATTGGAACCGTCGAGGTAAACTGGGATAGCTATTGACCCACTAAGAAGGGAAGGCTATTATTGTATTGTGAGATTGGAAGCAATACCTTTTGTAGCCGCTTTTCCCGTTAGTTCGGGAAGGCGGTATTTAATTTAGCTTCCATTTACAAGAAAGGAGTTACAATGAACATCGAGGTCAGCGCGAGGCACTTTGAGCTTACTGATTCTTTGAAGGAGCATGTTGATGAGAAACTGTCCGTTCTGGACAAGTTTTACGATGGGATAGACGATGTGAATGTTATTCTCGAGGTCTCTTCGGGAATTAGCAGATCACATGTCCAGTTGCGGGGAGACCGGCTCAGGCTTGATTCAAGAGCTAAAGGACATGATGTGTACTTTTCTTTTGACGATTGTGTTTCTTCTCTTGAACGACAACTGAAAAAATTCAAGGAAACTCACCACAATCATCCCAGAAGAGAATCTGATGGAAATAAACTTATCTCCGGAGCCTGGTACATCGCAGCAGAGCCTTCTGAACTCTCAAAACCAGTTCTTCTCGAGGACGCGGCACAGTTAAACAGATTTTCAACAAATGATGCTATGACTGAATTCGAGGTTAGTGGTGCAGACGATAACCTCATATTCTTCAATACAGAGACTGACAGCTTCAGTGCTGCTTACCGGACCTCTAGCGGCGCCACGCAGGTGGTAGAACTTACTCGTAAGGTATAAACTGTGCAGGATCGATATCCAGATCCTGAGACCTTTTCTGTAGGTTCCTTGAATGAATGCCTGGGGAAAAGACTTTCACTATTGAGCATATCTGATACACGGGGGTACAATCAACTGATTGTATCCCCGGATATCAGCCGTCCGGGACTATGTCTTTCCGGCTACAAATACAAGTTTATGCATGACAGGATACAGATATTCGGAGAAACGGAGATTACTCTTCTGAATAAACTGTCACCTCAGGACAGAATAGCAGCAATCGCCAACGTGTATGGTTTTCCTGTTGCATGCAGCATAGTAACCAAGGGGCTCACACCACCGGAAGAGCTTGTTGCTGCAGTGGATAAGGCGGGATCTGCACTTTTTGTCTCTCCGCAGGACACCACTCCATTGATACACGATCTAACGGATTTTCTTGGAGAAGTATTTGCCGCTTACATTTCACTTCACGGTACACTGGTAGATGTATTTGGCGAAGGACTGCTTGTAATGGGCAGGAGTGCCATAGGAAAAAGCGAGGCAGTTCTAGGTCTGGTTGAGCGAGGTCACCGGCTGGTGGCAGATGATCTGGTAAGGGTAAGAAAAGCCAGTAATCGTCTGATAGGTACTGGTGATGCTCTGATTGGGTTTCATATGGAGATTCGCGGAATTGGATTTGTCAGTATTGCAGAGCTGTTTGGTGTAGGTGCGACTAAGGAAATGCAGTCAATTAATCTAGTTGTAAGGTTACTTGATGCAGATCTTGTTGATGAGGCTGAAAGATCGGGGCTTGAAGAGAAATCCATGCCTATTCTCGGGGTCGATGTACCCATGGTGGAGATACCGGTTCTTCCGGGAAGAAATATTACACTTCTTCTGGAAGTTGCTGCCATGATGAATATTCAGGCAAAGGATACAGGGTGTTCATCTGCTGAACGATTAAATAGGAAACTTATAGCTCGCATGGGCAGAAAAAGGCTGAGAGAATAAAATGACGGAAAAAATAGTTAATGTTCCCAACAAACTTGGTATCCATGCTCGTCCGGCAGCACTGATTGTAAGAGCTGCAGTTGAATTTGATTGCGATGTCTGGGTTGAAAGCCCTGCCGACAAGGTAAATGCCAAGAGCATTATGGGTGTTATGACCCTTGCGGCTTCAGGTGGAACTGCAATTACAGTTTCTGCTCACGGGGCGGAAGAGATCGAAGCGGTTGATGCAGTTGTTGAAGTTATAAAAAGCGGCTTCGGTGAAGAGATGATCTAATGTTGTTCAAGGGGAT
>JAOZRM010000041.1 GCA_029940175.1 Candidatus Sabulitectum sp.
AGTGGAAGAACTTGTGAGCGGACCAAGAATTGCAACACAGGAAGGATTATCTGCAAGTGACTGCATGAGTTCCATCAACCTTGCCGGGTCTCCATGTGTGTCGAAGTCAATGAGTTCCGGGGCTTCTGCGTGCATCTCAGCATAGCGTTCGAATGCCAGATGAGCACCTTGCGAGACCTGTTTTGCAAATAAAGAGCCTTCACCTGAAAGAGGAAGAAGCATTGCTATCCATGTTTCGGTTCCGCTTTCCGGTTGACCATAATCCGGTCTGCCCCACGTATTGTGTGCGCCAGGATAAAGTCTGTCGATCTCTTCGCCGTACAAAGTTGCTCTTGATATATCACCGGTAGAAGCGAATCTTTCCTCAAGCTCTAGAAGAACGTAGAGTTCAAGCCACGCTTTTTCACGGTAGCTTGCCAGTACTTCGGTTCTAACATGTTCCAACTGTTCTCTGCATAGTTCTACAGCAATTTCTGCTCTAAAGGCATCAAGATTCTCTATGTTGATTGAAGCTAAAGTGTTCAGAGCTGATGTGGGTGAGGAGGCAGCCTCAATGCGGGATCTCAGAAGTAGAGCCCTTGCCCGAACAATCTGACTCGAAGAAGATGTGTATCTTGACAGCAGAGAGAGAGCTTCATCTTTTCTGCCCAGAGAAAAGAGACATTCTCCTCTGGTTACATTCCAGAGAGCAGCGTCGGGATTTGATGCTTCAGCTTCCAGTGCTGAATCGATAAGCTCGAGGGCATCTGCAGGATCTCCCTCCCGGAGTTTGATCTCTGCCAGAGCGGCTTTTTCTGATGGTGTCGAATCTTCGTGCAGATCAGGCTTGCAGCCTGCCAGTACAAGAAGAGCTAAAAATGCTGTTATTAAATATCTGGATCTCAAATGAAATACCCCCAGGTGAAGTCATGAATACTCATTCAGGGTCGTGCTTTTGTTGAAGTCACAAGACTCGCCAGCTATCTGCCAGCACAACACAGGGAATATCATTTCATGTGTGTGGAATGGCAATAAGAAAGGGGGTCCTGTTATGGACCCCCTTAAGAAGAAATCTGTATTATTCTCCTGTTGATTCCTCAACAGGTACATCCATGGGAATGAATTCCTCGATAGGTATTTCCATGTTGTCTATCATCCACTGGGCATCATCGGCCAGTTCAGAATCAGGATATTGTCTTACCAGGGTGCCGAATGCTTCTCTGGCTGCATCGAAATTCTTGATCTGCTCGCTGAATGTAAATCCGATAAGGAATTGCGCCTGGTCACATCTTTCATTTTCCGGATATCTTTCCAGGAAAAGCCTGAAATACCTGACAGCTGTTTCAGGATCGACTCCCATTGCCTCCTGGGCCATGGTCATCAGACTGTCTGCACCAATTGATGAAGAAGGAAGGAAGGCAGCCTCATTGATCTCGACCTCATATTGTTCCCTGAGTTTAGGGAAAATTGTGTTGTACAGGTAGTCATTGACAATGCCAGGTCTTAGAGCAGCCTGGATAGACTGGCGAACCTGGTCATCAAGAGGTTTTACTCCGTCTTCTACCTTGTCGGATACCATGAAAAGAGTAAGCCCGAGCTCGGTGCGGACTGGTCCGAAATTTGTACCCGGCTCTGCGGAGAACATTTCAACTGCGAATTCCAATTCTCCCTGAATGTAAGGAACAGGAGCATTCTCGGGGATCCAGCCAAGATCTCCCCCCACGGCAGCCGTGGGCTGGTGAGTGGAGAACAGTGAAGCAGCTTCCTCGAAGGTCGTTCCCTGATCAAGAGCAGCAAGAACCTCACTCATTTCCTGATCTGAATCGGTAACTATGGCTGATACCTGAATCTGTGCATACTGGCGATAAATATCTCCTGTGTGCTGATCATAGTAAGCGAGAATATCCTCTTCAGCAACTTCAGCGGTCTCTACTATATAGCGCTGATAGTATTCCTGAATGAGAGCACCTTTCATTGTTTCTTCAACCTGCTTCTGGGCCTGGACTATCTGAGCAACAACAGAACTATCCTGGTCAAGCCCGGCTTCAATCGAAGCAAGTCTGATCAGTTCTCTTTCAATCATGCTTTCCAGGATAAGCTGTTTGCCCTCAGGAGTCTCATAGCTTGCTCTCTGATAAGGAGGAATTGTTTCCAGCTCAACCAGAATATCTTCTTCGGTAACAGGAGTTTCGTTAATAACTGCATACACACCGTCTACAGGAGACTGATTCACTGTAACGTTGTATTTTTCGTGAAGCTCCGGCATGAAGGTGTTTCTAAAGTAATCATTAACCAGAGCAGGCCGCAGCATTTCCTCAATTGAATCTCTAACCTCATCCATAGATTCATAGAATTCAGGTCTCTGTTCAATAATCTTGAATATGTGCGTTCCCAGATTGGTGGTGTAAGGAGGAAGAACCGTACCAGGTTCTGTGTTGAGCAGAAGTGAGAGAAGCTCCTGGTCTTCTCCGACAAATGGTATATCAAGATTTTCACCTGTCCAGCCAATACTTCCACCCTGGGCAGCCGTGGCTGAATGCTCACTTAACCTGATGGCAACTGAATCAAAGGGCACACCGGAATCAAGGAGTGATTGAGCTTCCGCAAGGGCTGCATCACTACTTAACAGAATATGTGAAACCATTGCCGCCGGGTCATTACGGTATTGCTCCATGTTTCTTTCGTAGTAGTCTTCAACAAGAGAATCTGGGATCATCACCGATTCAATGATCATTGTCTGGTAGAAAACCTGTCCCATGGCTCTTGTCTTAACTTCTTCAACCTGTTTTTCTGCATCGCCAACCATGGCAAGAACAGTAGAGTCCTCCTCAAGACCTGCATCTTTTGCTGCAAGAAGGAGAAGTTCCCGCTCAATGATGTGATCAAGAAGTGTCCGTTTTCCGGGGAGAGTTTCGAAAGAAGAACGCTGGTATGGAGGAATTCTTAATATCTCCGAATTCAGGTCCTCCATGGTAATTACCATTTCTCCAACTCTGGCTACATCTTCTGCACCAAGAGGGGTTGAACCACACCCGATGATGGTTGTGATCAGTAGAAGAGAAACTGTAGAGAATACAAGATACTTTTTCATTACGAGTTCACTCCTTGGTCAATGTGGTGTTCTTTTTCTGTGGAATAAGAGATCATTCCCTTTGCAAACTCAGCCATTGCTGCTTTCACAGCGTTCTGCTGAGGATTGATGACCTCAGGTAGCAGACAGGGAGCACCGTTTCTTAATGCACGGGCCCTTTTTGCAAGGGCAAGTGCCAGCTTGTACTGATTGGTGCTCGCCGCAGCAAGCTTTTCAACTCCTTCGAAGGATTTCATCTAGAGCCTCCATCTATTTCGTGTTGTCTTAAGGATTACGATTGGGGAATATACAAAAACATACCCCGGAAGAGGTCAATTGTTCCTCTTCCGGGGTAACAGTAATTTATTCTGGAATTATTCCTGTTCTTCTTCCGGTGTTCCGTAGAAGTTCACAAGCATTTCCCATCTTGGGGCGTTTACAAGATCAACCTCTCTCAGCTCTGTTTTCACGTAACCGAGTTCGGTGAGATCCCAAAAGCGAACCACTGAAATATTATCATTATCGCCAGCGAGAGCTCCATCAGCCCTGCTTGGGAAGTTCATCGGTTGACGGTAATGAACCTCTACTCTTGAGACTTCTGGATCTGAAGTGGTATAGGCAATGAATTTCCAGGTTTGCACGTTGATAGAATCTCCTCTTGCACGACCTCTGGCATTGGGATTCTCCCAGAAAGTAAGCAATGAGTCTTCCAGAACTTCAAATACGTATTCGCCACCAAGCGGATCGGCAAGCTCGAACACATTGATCTCAAGGTTTTCCATCTCTGCAGGCCTCAGTACTGCGGGATACCTGCCGGCAAGATAGGAAGCCTGCTCTTCACTTACTCTGATTAAAGCAGATCGTGAAACCTCAACCCGTTTGTTCTGGGCGTATTCAGGGAAAGGTGATCTGGAGAATGTTTCCATCCAGTCGGATTCCATGAAGAGTGAGTCAGGGTAATCCTGTTCTATAAGACCACCGACAACTCCACCGTGTCTATCGTGGTTTGGACAGGAAACAGCAAACTGAGTTCCCAGTGCAAGTTTGGCATCGTAGTGGTACATTGAATCAGAAAATCCCGCTGCACGCAGGGAAGGGCAAACACCCATAGTGTCAGCATAAGCGCCGTAAGCAAGAAGAGAGTCAAGTGTTGGAGCAGGAGCGCCATCATTTCTGTACATATGTTCGATGTTCTTTTCGGAAAGCGTATACATCTGAACTCTGCAGTTCTCGCGAGGAATTCTGTACATTTCAACTCGCTGGTGAATTCTGAAAATAAGTAACACAGCCAGGAGTACAATCAGCACTCTCACAAGAACCTTTGAACCCATTTAGATCCCTCCGAAGGAATTGTTGGTAGTTATTAGCGCTTTGAATTTTTCCACAACTATTAGTACTAATTTACGACTCATGGTCTCTCTCTGTCAATAACCCATCCATTGTCAGTTCACATCAGCGACCGGTACCAGTGGTTCATAAATCTGAATCCGCACCGAACCCTCCGAGTATGCAACCAAATCGTTATTGAACGCAAGTGATGCAGTAGTTTGCCCGATGCTGATCTCAACAGGTTCAGTCGCAACACTATCCATTAATAAGAGAATTGAGGACGATCCGATGATCGTAATATGATCCGGTTCTGCAGAAACCAAACTGTATCTGGATGGAAGGCCATCTTTCAAAATAACCGAAACAGGGAGCTGTCGGCTGATTATTGTGTCCATAGTGAACGAAATATTTTCCGGAGCCAGCCGGGAGATAGCTAATGAACCGTGCAGATGAATATCTGACGGGTCCAATCTCAGGGTTACAGCAGCGGGAAAGGATGCGATCCCTGTAACCGGGACGTTCTTACTGATCTCATACAGAGGGGAATTTATCTGATGGTTAAGCATTTCCAATCCGGAACCGCTGACTTTAACCATAACAGAATCATTGAAATCTCCCAATATTGTATATCTGTCTGTTGTTACAAGAACAACGGGGAGTTTAACTTCCATTGTGAAGTCTTCTTCTCCAATTGCAGCACCCCATATCAGACTGCCAACAAGAAGAGCCAGTACTATTCGGCTTATTTTCTCAATCCTGGTTAACTCAGTCTTCATTGCCCGGTGTGTTGAAGCCGATGGCACTCTGCTCTCTGGAATCAGCAAGGGCTCCATTCTTTTTTTCGTAAGCTTCAACCTGTTTTGATAGTTGTTCTGCAAATGCCTTTGCTGCATGAGGTGACATTATAACTCTTGATTTCAGACTTGCAGCAGAAGCTCCGGGCATTATCCTGGCGAAATCAAGAACGAATTCTGCCCTTGAGAAGGCCACCAGAACAAGATTGCTGTAGGTTCCGTCAGTATCCTCAGGTTTGACGTTGATGCGTGGTCTTTGTTTTACCATTATTTTATCTCCATCGTTTTGTTTCTGCTTGTAGCATTGTATGAATCCTGGCCACGGTCAAGGTTTGGAGGTAATATTGATATCTGTCAGTAAAACGCAAAGTCTTCTTCGGAAGTTCAAAGGAAAAAAAGTATTGGTTCTTGGTGATCTGGTACTGGATCATTACCTTGAGGGGACGGTATCCCGAATTTCTCCAGAAGCTCCGGTTCCGGTTGTTGCTCTGGGCGACGGATGTGAAAGGAATATCCCGGGTGGGGCAGCAAATGTTGCTCTGAATGTTCTTTCTCTTGGAGGCATGCCGATCATGGCTGGTGTTGTTGGTAAAGACAGAGACGGGGATACTCTGTTAGGCCTTCTCTCTGATGCCGGAGTGAATGTTGAATCTGTTGTTTCGGACAGCAGCAGACCAACCACAGTGAAGACCAGGATCATGGGAAGAAATCAGCAGTTAATGAGGATTGACAGAGAGAAAACCCATTTTCTTAGTCCTGAGATTGATACTGCATTGAGGTTGAAGATTGACTCTGTGATGTCTGTTGCTGATTCAATTATTCTTGAGGATTACGACAAGGGAGTTCTTGCCCCTGGTATTATCAAACACATCATCGATAGTGCTCTCAAGAATAAGAAGTATGTATCGGTTGATCCCAAGATCAGAAATTTCTGGAGCTTCGCAAATTGCAGTTTGTTCAAACCTAACAGGCATGAGGCGGGAAATGCGCTTGGCATAAATATTGACGGGATTGATATAGCCATAGATGCTGCAAGGGAAATACAGAAACGTCTCTCTGCGGATGCAGTTCTTATCACTCTGGGATCCAATGGCTCCATACTTGTACACAGGAATGATGATCTGCCTGAACATTTCCCCACCGTTGCCAGGCTTGTTTTTGATGTATCCGGAGCTGGTGATTCTGTTATTGCCGTAATGGGGCTGGCCGGAAGTTGTGGAATGGCTGTGACGGACGCGGCCAGACTGGCGAATCTGGCGGCAGCAGCAGTATGCGCGGAGCCGGGAGTTTATGCAGTTAGACCTGATGATATAATCAGAGAGGCTGGCAGATTTGAGTAATTTTGTGAAACGGGCACCCGTTCTTACAATAGAGGATGCCGCTGGTTTTGCTGTTGACCTTCGTAAACAAGGGAAGAAGATCGTATTTACCAATGGCTGTTTTGACCTACTCCATCCCGGGCACCTTGAAGTGCTCGAGCAATCAAGGAAGCTTGGTGACTCTCTGTTCGTGGGAGTAAACACAGATGATTCAGTTGTGAGACTAAAGGGACCATCCAGACCGATACAACTGTTGCAGACTCGCACCGCAATTCTATCAAGCCTCCGATCTGTGGACTGCGTGATTCCCTTTTCTGATGATACTCCGCTGGAACTCATTAAGAAAATACTGCCGGATGTTCTGGTTAAGGGGGGAGACTATTCAGTTGAGCAGGTGGTTGGAGCAGAAGTTGTGATCAGTAACGGTGGAAAAGTAGAGATAGTAAAACTTCTGGACGGGTATTCCACAACCTCCACAATTGAGAAAACAATCTAATGCTGATGCCCAGAAAAGACATCTTTGCTGTAGTGATCCTTTTTCTCATTGTCTGGCTGGTTACCGTTATACCTGTTCTTCGTTCTCCTCTTGGAAGTTATCCTGTAGTTGACGCTTCCTGGCATGATGCGTGGGCAAAAGAAATCGCAGATGGGGACGTTTTCATCTATGCTCCTTATTTCAGAGCCCCACTTTATCCAATGATTCTTGGTTTTGTGTATACATTTACCGGCAATTCAATGATTTCCGGTATTCTTCTCAGTCTTTTCTTTGGTGTATTCTCCGTTCACCTGATTCATCGAATTGTTTATGAAAGGGCTGGCAGAATACCCTCACTGGCAGCAGCTTTGATCTGGATTCTGCATGGAGTGAACATATTTTACAGTTCTACCCTGCTCATTACTCCCATGTACATTTTTCTTCTTCTACTCTCCTTTTTTCTTCTTGACGGTGAAAAATCGAATCCCCTGGGCTGGTTTATTCTGGCGCTTACGGCTATTACCCGTCCTGGTGCTGTTCTGCTTTTTCCTCTTGCACTGATTCTCTACCGCAGGGCTTGGAAAAGCAGCTGGCTGCTGTTGATTCCTGTTGTTCTTGTGTGGACAGTAAACATGGTTCATGGGGACGGCGGCACTGTGATATCCAGTCAGGGTGGAATAAACATGTACATAGGAAGTGGACCGGATGCGGACGGATATACAGCGTTTGCCCCACAGGGTGAAGGCATCCCGTCTGATTCCATTCCGTATCTGGACAATGTATGGGCAGCCAGTTATGCACCTTTTGAAGAGGAAGTACTGCCTTCAGAAGTTTCATCCTGGTGGGTACGAAGAACAGCAGATCACATAATTGGTAATCCATCCGTTTTTCTAGAGCTTATGTGGAAGAAACTTATCTATCTGATCTCACCGGTGGCTATACCGGGGAACTACGATGTTTATTACTTTAACAGATATTCTCCTGTTTTGAGAATACTTGCTGGTTCACCGGATCTACCTGTTTCCGGTCTGCTTATCTGGTTGCTGATACCTGGGGCACTGCTGGCGGGGAGGCTGTCTTACCGTGAGCGGAATGTTTTACTGTGGGCTTTTTGTCTTGCTGCAGGACTATTTCCTTTTTTTGTAACAGCGAGACTCAGATTACCTGTAATTCCCTTCATGGTTATATTACTTGTGCCCAGGGTTCTAAAAAACATGAGAAGAAGTCTTTTGTTTTCTCCAGCAGGGTTGGCTGCGGGAGTTGGTCTTGCGCTGATCACCGCCGGTACTGTTGAAGCAGGCGGGGTCAACATGGCCTTCCATGATGGAGTGGCGCATTTTCAGCATGGTGACCAGTTCAGGGCAGAGCTTCTTTTGCTGGAGGCAGTTGAAACTGCTTTTGACAGGGAAGACGGTATTGATCTTAACGGAGTGGATGCACTGTACAATCTGGGCGTCCTGAGTATAAGAGGGCAAGACACAGCGTCAGCAAGAATGTACTGGGAGATGGCTCTTTCAAGAGATCCCGGATATGTTCCTGCCAGGGAAGCACTCATGGGGTTGACCAGATGATCCTATTGAACCATAAACGCTGTATCTTAGGGTGTGTTAAGAAAATCACAAAGTCTGTTGTATGGAGGCTGTTTTGAATCTGAAACTATTGTTTGACTATTTCCCCCCTGTTGTGGCCATTCTGGCCGGTGTTGCCGCCTGGCTCATCTTTCTGAATGTCAGGAAGAAACCACAGGGTACCGATAAGATGAAGAAGCTCGCGTCGATGATCCATTCCGGGGCAATGACCTATCTTAAGACCCAGTATAGAATCCTGTTGATCTTTGTTCTTCTTATAGCACTTCTTCTTTTCTTCGGAGTTAACAGAGCTACATCTCTTGCCTTTATAGCCGGTGCCCTGTTCAGTATGATTGCTGGAGCAGCAGGCATGAGTGCTGCTACAATGGGTAATGTAAGAACCACCCATGCGGCCAGAAACAACATATCTGATGCATTGTCTGCTGCTTTCGGCAGTGGAAGTGTCATGGGGTTTGCTGTTGCAGGCCTGGGGCTTCTTGGAGTCTCTGTGTTCTACCTGATTTTCCATGAGGTTGAAACTGTTAAGGTTTTTCTTCAGAATTTTCTGGGAATGGAAAGTATTGATCTTAACAGCATTGCCGGTTTCGGCATGGGTGCAAGCAGTATAGCACTGTTCGCCAGGGTAGGTGGAGGTATCTTCACCAAGAGTGCTGACGTGGGAGCTGATCTGGTTGGAAAAATTGAGGCAGGTATTCCAGAAGATGATCCACGTAATCCCGCAGTAATAGCAGATAACGTGGGAGATAACGTTGGTGATGTTGCAGGAATGGGAGCTGACCTCTTTGAGTCCTTTGTGGGCTGTATCATTGCTGCGATTGTTCTTGCATTTTCAATGAATTACAATGCAATTTCTACACTATATTCTGGTACGGTCCCTGATGTTGAGCATCTTGGTAAAACATCCCTTATTGCTCTTCCCCTTGTTCTTGCAGCGCTTGGAACAGTTGCAAGTTTTGCCGGCGCATTGTTTGTAAAGCTTTTTAGAAAGGGCTCACCTCATGATGTGCTTCGCAACGCAACATTTATAAGTGCAGGTCTTGCCATACTTTCTGCTTTCTGGGCAGTGAATTATCTTGGAATTGCAATGGGTGTTTTCTGGGCAATTACCGCCGGAGTGGTCTCGGGTACGGCAATTGGTCTTATTACAGAATTCTACACCAGCAGCAAACCTGTAAAACAAATTGCTGCTGCTACAAAGACAGGACCGGCAACAACTATTATCGAAGGTATCGCGGTGGGAATGGAATCCACAGTGGGACCAATACTGTTCATTGTTGCGGCAATTCTGGTGAGTCACCATTATGCCGGGCTGTACGGCATTGCACTTGCAGCTCTTGGTATGCTTATGAATGTTGGAATGACCATGTCTGTGGATGCCTACGGTCCAGTTGCTGATAATGCAGGTGGTATTGCTGAGATGGCCGGTCTTCCGGAAGAAGTAAGAAAGAGAACTGATGAACTCGATGCCCTTGGCAACACCACTGCCGCCATGGGTAAGGGTTTTGCAATTGGTTCTGCGGCATTAACTTCTCTTGCTCTTTTCTCTGCCTATGCTAAGGTAACCGGATTGTTTGAAGCCGGCATTAATATTTTGAATCCCAATGTGGTTGCAGGATTGTTCCTGGGTGGTCTTCTTCCATTCGTATTTGCTTCTATCACCCTTAGAGCAGTTGGCAGAACGGCTATGAAGATGGTTGAAGAGGTGCGAAGACAGTTCCGTGATATCAAAGGTCTTATGGAAGGCACAGCAGATCCCGAGACAGAAAAATGTGTTGACATCGCGACAAAAGGTGCTCTCCATGAAATGATTCTTCCAGGGATCATGGCACTTATTGTTCCCGTAGTTGTTTATTTCGGATTCGGTGATAGTGGAGCAGAAACACTCGGTGGTCTTCTTGCCGGTTCAATTGTAACCGGTGTTCTGCTGGCCATATTCATGTCCAACAGTGGTGGAGCATGGGATAATGCCAAGAAATACATAGAGGCTGGAAACATGGGAGGAAAAGGCAGTCCCAGTCATGATGCAGCTGTTATGGGTGATACTGTTGGTGATCCATTCAAGGACACCAGTGGTCCATCTCTTAACATTCTGATCAAACTGATGACTGTTGTCGCCCTTGTTCTTGCACAAGTCCAGGTGGGCTGAGAAGGGAAAACAAAAATGAGCGAAGTACTGGAGTTCAACGAAGAGAACGTTATAGCCAAACTTGAAGAAGTTCGCCCTATGCTTCAGGCAGATGGTGGAGATATAGAATTTGTAGCCATTGACGGGAAAGTTGTTCAGGTAAGGCTTCAGGGTTCCTGCAGTGGATGTGCTTTTGCCACAATGACCCTGCAGTTCGGAGTTGAAAAGACACTCAAGAAGTATTTTCCGGAGATGGAGCGGGTTGAGAACCTGCAGTAAAATCAGGGGAACAGCTTCAAGAGTCCAGGCTTGTCTACTGTTGAGGGGGAGCACCGAAAAGCTCCCCCTCTCTTCAGAGGATATGGCCTTTGCTACAAGAATGTACCGGGAAGCTGTCATCTGGCGAAAAAGAGTAGATCATGCTCTTTGCAGATACGTCAGACAACCTCTGGATACTCTGGATGCTGATGTTCTCTGCAGCCTAAGAATCGGTGCAGTCCAACTGCTTATTCTTTCCACACCGGCACATGCTGCAGTTTCTGCAACTGTCGAGGCACATTCCCGGCGTAAGACCAGAGGACTTGTAAATGCTGTTCTTAGAAAGATAGCCAGCCATTCCGAGAAAGATGACCTTTCTTTACACGTGCGATACTCCCATCCTGAAGTACTGGTGGACAGATGGGTAAGTCGTTACGGAAAGGCAACTGCTGAAAAGCTGCTGGACTGGAATAATCAACCACCGCCACTTGGTGGATATGCATTTGGAAAGATCCCTGAGGATACTCTTCCTGGGTTATTTCTTAAGCGCTATCGAAACATAAAGCGTCAAGGAGCTTTCCAGGTTCCTGATCTTTTTTACATTCAGGATGAATCTGCCGCCCTTGTTGGCCGTGGAATGGCTGAATTGCCCGGGGAAACAGTTCTTGAACTTGGTGCAGCTCCAGGTGGCAAAACAGCACATCTTAACGGTAACGGATTCGTAGTAGCACTGGATAAGAAAAGAAAAAGGATGGGACGATGGCTCGAGAACAGGGAAAGAATGCACTGGAAAGATTGCTACCCCATTGCTGCAGACAGTGCCAGGCTTCCATTTGAAACTGAATTCGACAAGGTTCTGGTTGATGCTCCCTGCACTAATACCGGTGTTTACAGAAGAAGATTTGATGCCCGGTGGAACTGGACACCAAAGTTGGAACAGGGGCTTATCAGAATTCAGCAAAAGATGCTTCAGGAAGCATCCGTAGCAGTAAAACCCGGTGGAGTGCTTGTATACTCCACATGCAGTATTGAACCTGCGGAGAACATCGGGGTTGTACAGTATTTTGAACGAGCTAATTCCGAATTTCAGAGAATTCCATTTCCCGCCCCTGCAAGTTTACTCAACGGCGAAGGATATCTTTCAATTTTTCCTCCTGAGGCAGGGCTGGACGGTCTTTTTGCAGTTTCATGGATGCGTAAGAGCTGAGAGGATCAGGAATTGAGTTCAAAAACCGGATTTTTATGGGTCTCATTAATCCTGGTTGCAGTACTGTATGCCATGTCTCTGTCCTTACCGTTCTCTGACGATTCTTCAGTCAACCAACACGAAAACGAAGAAACAAATTCAGACTGGATCAGAAGTGATGATCAACCTACAGAGTATTCGTCTCTTTTCTATCCTGTCCGGATTCTGTTGTACAGGTTGCTCGATGGCAGTACCCGGTGGGTAGTAATGCTTTTTTCCGCAGTTGCCACATTTTTGAGCATTCAGGGAATGTATAAACTGGGAAGAAATCTTTCCTGTGAACTTGCAGGCTGGCTCTCTGCATTTGCACTTTTTGTCACCCCATTGTTTATCATCCATGCAATGAGACCCATGCAGGACACCGCAGTTGTTGCTGCAGTGATCTGGTCGCTGTACCTTTACACCAGGAAAAATTACCTTTGGGCTACAATTTTATGCGTGCTTGCAACAGTGTTCGGAGACCAGGCTGTTCTTCTTGCATCAGCCTATCTTCTTGCCGAACTTTTTCAGACAGGTGTCAGGAAACCACGCCGTCTCCTGCTTTTTCTTTCACCCGTTCTTATTTTTGTTGCTACCGGTTTTTTTAACTTATCTGAAAACGGCCATTTCTTCTTTTGGGCATATGCTATAGAGAATTCCGGTTTAGAGGGGAACTGGCTTATAGACCGGGCAGGATCGCTTGGTTCACATCTGATAGCTGGTGATTTCAGGTGGTTTCCCATAACAGTTGCTCTTGCTGGAATGATCAGAGGTACAGGGCGTGACAGGGACAGACGGTCACTGCCATTCATTCTCATTCTTACTTTGCCGGCTCTTCTCTTTCCTCCTGACAGAATCGCCTTTCTGGTTTTTGTCACCACAATACTGGCTGTGTATTTGATTCAAAACAGACTGGTACTTGGCAGACTAACCACTGTGTTCATAGTTCTGCCTGTTTCAAGTGTTCTTTTTCATGTTTTCATTTCTCCTGTCGGCCAGTATCCCACTCTGTTTGATCTCCGGTGTATGATGCCTGTTTACCCGCTTATCATTCTTGGTTCAATCATTATGCTCTTCAAGTACTTTTCCCGCAGAACAGCATTTATCATTGGTTTAATTTCTGTTGTATCAACAGCAGCTGCAAACAGATAACACCGTTACGCCTTTCTTCCGCTCTTACTCCATTGACGGTGAGTTACAGTTCCTAGTATGCTTTTTCAGAGTGGGTTCGTTGAATACAGGGAGTTGCAATGGAATCTGGTTCAAGTCCGGGAACCGATCTTAACGCCGATGTTCTACCCATACTGGAGTTACTTAATCAGGCTTTAAGCAGGTCTGCATCTCCAGGAGAAGCAGCTGAAGAGTTTGCAGATAAGCTGCGGGAGCTCACCGGTGCAGGAATAACCATTCTCATGCAATGCCATAGAGACTCCAGTAACAAAAATCACCGCGTAGCAGCAATGGCTGTTGATCCCACAGGAGTTTCTGTAAAAGCGGACGACCTGGAATCACTTGCTCTCATAGCCCACGAGCTCAGTGAGTCTTCACTCTTGAAGTGGAACGATCACCAGAGCGAACCGACGAAACTTCTTTCTTCAATGGGGCTTGTAGGAGACTCCATATTCATTCCCCTCAGAGCTGGTTCCGTCAGAGTTGGTTGTCTGTTGCTGCTGGGCATACCCCGGGCCTCCGCCGAAGGCTCTATTCTGCTGCACATGCTGCAAGTAATGTCTTCAACCATTGCTTTGATCTTTCGTAATGATCTTATTCACAATCAGATGGGTGAGAGTAGACATGGTCCTTTGCAGGAAAGAGTCACAGAGGATTTAAAGGAACGTAAGCAGAACTTCCAGGATCTTGTAGAGAATCTGCTGGATGGTGTGGTCATTGCTGATAAGTCAGGGAATCATATCTATGTGAACCACAGATTTGCCGAGATAACAGGCTATACCGTGGAAGAACTGCTTAAGATGAACGGGCATGATTTTGATCGGCCTGAAGACCATGACATTCTGGAACAGAGAATGAAAGACCGTATGTCAGGTAAACCTGTTGCTAAGGTATACCAGCGAATAATTGT
Source organism: Candidatus Sabulitectum sp. (assembly GCA_029940175.1). GTDB lineage: Bacteria > Fermentibacterota > Fermentibacteria > Fermentibacterales > JCC-6 > Sabulitectum. The sequence goes on from JAOZRM010000041.1 coordinate 14,244, forward strand.
AAGAAAAGATGGCTCTGAAAGATCAGTGGAGATGTCAACAACTGTAACGGATTGGCAGGGAGAGAAATGTCCCATGGCAATAGTCCATGACATCACCGATCGGAAACTTGCGGAAAAGGCTTTGCGTGAAAGCGAGAGGAAGTATCGCCTGCTTGCAGACAATACCGCAGACATCATCTGGTCTGTGGATCTTAACTTGAACTTCACCTATGTCAGTCCGTCTGTGCAGACAGTTCTCGGCTATACCTCAGAGGACAGGACAGGAACCAATTTAAGCGAACTCATCGATCAGGATTCCTTTACTAGAGTTACGAACATCGTCAAAGACCTGTTCAAACTGAGCCCTGAATCAAACCCTGTACTTTTTCAAATTGAAATGCTACACAGTGACGGGCATTACGTCCCTGTTGAGGTCCAGGGCCGGATGCTTTTTAACGAACAGGGAGAACCAGTTGGATTGCTGGGCACTTCACGTGATGTAACTGAACGCAGGCAGGTTGAGGATGCTCTGCGAGACAGTGCACAGCGCTTGCGAATGTATTTTGACCAGGGGCTTCTGGGCATGGCCCTCACATCCGTTGAAAAGGACTGGATTGAGGTTAACGATGCTCTTTGTGAAATGTTCGGATATTCCCGTGAGGAGTTTTCAAGCCTTACCTGGGCAGAGATGACTTACCCGGATGACCTTGAACCCGACGTGATTCAATTTAACCGAATGCTTTCAGGAGAAATTGAAAACTACTCTATTGATAAACGATTTATTCGCAAAAATAGCAGCATATTCTACTCCTCAATTTCCGTTAATGCTGTTAGAAAAGCAGAAGGGGCATTGGATTATGTGGTGACATTTGTCAGTGATATCACTGAGCGCAAGCTGGCAGAAAAAGCTCATCTAGACAGCGAGATGCGTCTCAAGGGTATGTTCAATCACATGAGCAGTGGTGTAGCTGTTTTTGAAAGCATCAATAACGGAGAAGATTTCAAGTTTCTTCAGCTGAATCCTGCCGGGCAGAGAATCAACAAGGCAAGTGAAGAACAGGTTGTGGGCAAAAGAATTACGGATATTTTCCCCGGGGTTGTTAAGAATGGGCTTCTTGATGTGTTCAGACAAGTCTGGCAGACAGGAGAGCCTTTGCACAACCAGTCTGTACTATACAGCGATAACCGGATAACAGGGTGGCGTGAGCATTTTGTTTACCTTCTGGATACAGGGGAACTTGTGGCGATCTTTGATGATGTAACCGCCCGCAGAACCGCTGAGCTTGCTCTGGAGGAGAGGGAACATTACTACCGTATGCTGCTTCACTCCCTGCACGATGAAATAGTAGTTATTGACGAGAATTATCGAATAGTGGATGTAAACAATTCCTTTATTGACAACAGCGGGCACAGCAGGAAAGAGGTTATAGGGGAATTCTGTTACAAAGTGACTCATGCCAGCAATGTTCCTTGTGATGAGCTGACGGGAGGGCATGAATGCATGCTGAAAGATGTGTTTAAAACAGGAAAAGCATTTAACTGCAGGCATACGCATGTGGGTGCTGATGGATCTCCAGTTTTTCTTGATATTCTTCTTTCCCCTATGAAGGATGCGAACGGAAATGTCATCCATGTGGTGGAAGCAATGCGTGATATTTCAGACATGATAGAGGTACAGGAAGAACGAAAGCGGTTGGCGGCAGCTATTGAACAGTCTGCTGAAACCATGGTAATTACAGATCTTGAAGGGAATATTCAGTACACCAACCCTGCCTTCGAAAAGATAACAGGGTACACTCGTGAAGAAGCAATCGGAAAGAATCCCAGAATTCTTCAGAGTGGTGAACATGATGTTTCTTTTTACATTGAGATGTGGGATTCACTGATCAGTGGGAAAACCTGGAGTGGCAGATTCATTAACAGAAAGAAGGATGGATCTCTTTACACAGAGGAAGCAACCATCACTCCGGTACTGGACAACTCCGGCAAAGCAGTAAACTACGTTGCAGTGAAGCGGGATATCACCGAAAATCTGAGACTTGAACAGCAGTACAGGCAGGCGCAGAAAGAGGAATCCATCGGCCGGCTGGCTGGTGGCGTCGCCCATGATCTGAACAATTTGCTCACACCCATACTGGGGTACAGCGAACTGCTTCTTCGTGATTTCAGTTCCAGAGATTCCCGAAGGGATTCCATAGATGAGATAATGCATGCAGGGCTCCGCGCCCGTGACCTTGTCCGTCAGCTGCTTGCCTTCAGTCGTAAGCAGACCCTGGACTACAAACCTTTGAACTTGAACTCGACAATTTCAGGTCTCGAAAAGTTGCTTAGGCGTACGATCAGGGAAGACATTGAGATAAGAATTGTTCTGTCACCGGAAATTTCAACCGTTATGGCTGATATCGGACAGATCGAGCAGGTACTGATGAATCTTACGGTCAATGCTGCAGATGCCATGCCCGGTGGTGGATGTTTGACTGTGGAAACCGCAAATGTTTACCTGGAAGATGAGTTTGTGGTGCAGTACCAGGAGATGATAGCAGGTCCTTATGTTTTACTTTCAGTCAGAGATACCGGAAGTGGTATTGATGAGGAAATTCAAAAACACATGTTCGAACCATTTTACTCTACAAAAGGTGAACAGGGAACAGGGATAGGACTTGCCACTGTTTACGGAATAGTCAAGCAGCACGGTGGCAGCATATTGGTTCAAAGCGAACCTGGTAAAGGTACAACTTTCCAGATATACCTGCCTGTTTCCGGAGAGGTAAGCAGTTCCGATGGTGTTAAGGAAGTATTGCTCTCCTCGCTGAGCGGAACAGAAACCATTCTTCTGGTGGAAGACGATAAGCGTGTGCGAGAGTTGACTCTAACCTTGCTGAAACAGCAGGGATATCTTGTTTTTCCTGCAGAGAGTGGTAGTGAGGCCTTATCCATAGTGGAATCTTTTGGTGACAGAATTGATCTGCTGCTTACGGATGTTGTAATGCCTGGAATGAATGGCAGAGAACTTTATGCGGCGATTAATCAAATAGTCCCCAGGATGAAGGTTCTTTTCATGTCCGGCTACACTAATGATGTTATTGCACGTCACGGTGTACTTGAAGAAGGTCTTCCTTTTATCCACAAACCTTTCAGCATCATGACCCTTGCAAGCAAGGTAAGGGAACTGCTTGAGCGGAAGTAGTTTTTCTGTTTTTAACTTTCATTTTTCAAATGCATTTTTCTGATTGCTGCACTTGCCTGCAGGAGCAAGTTCGGTTATCAATAACAACTGTGAAAAAATCATCAGAGACAAAGAGGAGGAGGCAGGAATGAGAGATAATAGAATAGTCACAGTTCGGGTTGCTGTATTGACAGCGGTATTGATCATGGTTTCCGGGTGTTTCCTGAATTGGGGCAAGCGACTTGAATTCAATGGCGGTGAGATTTACTACACACCGGAGGTTACAGAGGAAGAAGCCACCAGACTTGGTGAATACATGATTGATTCAGGTTTTTTTGACGGTAATGAAAAAACTGTACAGATCACAAAGAATGGAACAACGTATGAGTTCCGAATGGTGATCAAAGAGGGGCTTGATCAGGATGAGGAGTACCTCTGGATTGCCGGTATTTATTCACTGGAATTATCTGAGAACGTATTTGAGGGGAATAGAACCGACATACACTTATGCGATGAGCATCTGGG
>JAOZRM010000215.1 GCA_029940175.1 Candidatus Sabulitectum sp.
TTTATCATCACGAGAAGCTCAAGTGGTGTAAAACCAACGGTATTGAGAATCTTCTTCTGTATCCATCTTCCAAAAACACAACAATTTCAGTGAACGGCGGAACTGTAACAGGCCTCAAGTCTCCCAAACTGAGGAGAAGCGGTTACAATTTCTTCACTGCAAGAAAGCCCATAATAGAGACGATTAAAGAGTTTGATCCGGATATTGCAGAACTGGGCAGTGGTATGATTCTTCCTTGCATGGTAAAAGGTGTACTTAAGGAGATGAACACACCTTCTTTTGCCTACTTCCATTCAAACTGGCCTGAAACCCTGCCCATGAGTGTTCTCGGCATCAATAAAGGTATCATCTCAAAACTTTTCAAAAGAATGACTGAACCAATTATGCGTAAAGCTTACAAACCGTTGAACGGGGTAATGGCTGCCAGCGACTATTCAATAAAAAAACTGACAGAAGCAGGATTAACCAGACTGCACAAGATCCCTCTTGGCACAAACCCGGACATTTTTCACCCGAGCAAAAGATCGGAAGAGTTAAGACGCAGTCTCGGTATATCCAGAAGCGGAAAAATGATCCTTTACATGGGGAGACTTGCCCCTGAAAAGGGAATTCATGTTCTCCTGAAAGCATGTAACCGCCTTTTCAAGCATAAGGATCTGGTTGTGGTTGTGGCTGGTGGAGGTCACTGGGATAAAAAGGTAAAACAAATGGCAGGCCTTAACCCTGACAAAATGAAAATACTGGACCGGATAACCGGCAGAGCTCAAGCAGCAGAACTCATGGCAAGTGCAGATGTATTTGTTTCAGCAGGCCCGCTTGAAACTTTTTCACTGGTCACCCTTGAAGCTCTAAGCTGTGGTACACCCGTGGCGGCATGCAGCAAAGCGGCTGCAGCAGAACTGATAACAAAAGCAGGTGGCAATTCAACATATACCCCCTGGGACTCCGGGGAGGCTCTTGCGGAAGCAGTTCTGAATGCAGCTTCAAACCACAAATCCCAAAGGGACAATTTTAGGAATTTCGCAGAAAAGTACACCTGGGACACATGTTTCACTAAACTGTTCAACGCTTACAATTCCAACAAGACATTCAACTGCACAGGATAAACCAACAACAAAGCAAATACCTTCCTATCCTCAGACCCACAGAGGTGCTGACACTCACCCGGTACAGAGCAGTAGTAGTCAAACCGCAAGAGGATTCAATTGAACACTCTCACCTCCGCAAACGTCGGGATATCACTAAGTCAACTAACTGACACCTTCTGAAGGCTTCGTCCAAGGCGAGGGTTATCACCCATCCTGGAAAGAAACAATAAAGCAAAAAGAGAAATTGATTCTTCACCCAATAGCGGAGAAATTATACTCTTCCCAGATTAACTCAGCTATGTGTCCTCATGCTGGAATATGTCTCCAATATCCTTTTGACCACAGACTATCACACCCATATAATGTACACATATTGATTAAAATATTCTTGCAACACGACAGTCTGTATGATGCATATTGAGATCAACAACAAATAGGAATAACAGCAATACATCTGGCAAAAGTGCAAATTCCTGTAAGTCCAAGCTTCTTGAGCAGATGCACCAGTCCATGCAGTCAAGTCACTACAGCCCTCGCACAGAGCGTTCTTATTGCAACTGGGTAAAACGGTTCATCTACTTTCACAATGTTCGTCATCCCAAAGAGATGTCTGAGCCGGAAATCAACGCTTTTCTCCCATCTGGCCGTAAAGGAACACGTGAGTGCTTCCACACAAAACCAGGCTCTTGCTTCACTTCTATACCTATACAGGAATATTATAGGATGTGAGGTTGGAGATCTGGGTGAAGTAATTCGAGCTCGCAAGCCTAAACGGCTGCCTGTTGTTATGACTCGCAGTGGTAACAACGGTTCTGAACAACCTGCCTTCTGATAAGTGGCTTATGGCTTCGCTCATGTATGGCACAGAGCTGAGACTCAGCGAATGCATGCAGCTTCGCGTTCAGGATATTGATTTTTCAGCCGGTGATAAATATCCGAGACGGCAAGGGTGCAAAGGACAGAGTTACCATGCTTCCTGAATCACTCCGAACTCCTCTCAAGAATCATCTTAAAAAGGTTAGAGATATTCACAATAGAGATATTTCTCAAGGATGGGGTCGTGTTCTCCTGCCTAATGCCCTTCAACGCAAATACCCGAATGCACCGAAAGAATGGCGGTGGCAATGGATCTTTCCGCAGTTGAATCGCTGGAAGAACCATAAAACCGGAGAAGAAGGAAGACACCATGCAGATCAATCAATTCTTCAAAAAGCCTTCAGACAGGCTGTGATAAAATCAGGTCTCACAAAACATGCAACCTGTCATGCGCTACGCCATTCCTTTGCAACACACCTTCTGGAAGATGGTTACGACATCCGCACAATTCAAGAATTACTTGGTCATAAAGACATCAGAACCACAATGATTTACACCCATGTACTTAACCGTGGCGGCAAAGGAGTCAAAAGCCCGATGGATAGTTTGGAAAAGAAAAGTGCACATTATAAGGAAACCCAATAAAATGATATCAGCGGAACATCCGAAGCCATATCAATGAACAACTTCCACATAACCCACAAACCTCTTGATTCTTATACAGCGCAAAGTCATATTCCAGACTTATATGGAAACCACATAAACAGTAATATTGGCAGGAAAAGGAGAAGAGAAGATATGGGGAAGATGATTTGCTACTGCATCGGTGTATCGGAAGACAGAATTATTGATGCAGTTCGTGGTGGGGCACATACCCTCAAGGCTATTCAGGAAGCAACGGGAGCCTGCACCGGTAATCAGTGCAAGGAGCTTAATCCGAGCGGCCATTGTTGCTCAGAGGATATAATCGAATTGATCAAGAGGGTAACGGGGGGTAGTCCGTCTTCAAAATGCAGTTGCTGCAGCTGACTGCCAACAACAAAATGCAGCAGTACTGCGTTCAAGGAGTGAAAATCATGTTTTCGCAGTCTGCTGATTTAGAGCGTTATGCGCTTAAATTAAAGGATGCAATAAAATGACAACTCTTATCGTTGGGGCAAGTGGCGCTACAGGTAGGCTGCTCGTTGAGCAACTACTGCAGCGTGGGCATAACGTTAAAATCATAGTGCGAACAGCAAATAGTTTACCCGAATCGGTCAAAAACAATAAAAATGTATCCGTAATCCAAGCAAGTATCCTTGATCTTAGCGACGCTGAAATGACACAACATGTAAAAGGATGTAGCTCTATAGCTTCATGTCTTGGCCACAATATAAGTTTTAAGGGGATCTACGGAAAACCTCATAGGCTTGTAACTGATGCCACTCGGAGATTATGCAGGGCTATCAAGGAAAACGATCCGAAAGCATCCGTCAAATTTGTGCTAATGAATACTACAGGAAACAGTAACCGTGATTTACCTGAAAATATATCATTTGGCCAAAAGTGCGTAACCTGGCTTCTCCGTTTACTACTACCGCCTCACATTGACAACGAACAGGCGGCAGATTTTCTACGTACAGAAATTGGCCAAAATGACAAAATAATTGAGTGGGTAGCGGTTCGCCCGGATGGCTTGGTTAATGAAGGTGAGATTACTGAATACGAGATACACCCTTCACCAACAAGGAGTGCCATATTTGATGCCGGCACGGTCAGCAGAATTAATGTAGGTTCATTTATGGCTGAACTAATTACAGACCAAGACGTATGGATGAAATGGAAAGGGCAAATGCCCGTTATTTATAACAAAGCGAGTATGTAACTGCAAAGTAATTGAGTGTTAACCGAAAATACGCATAACAAAGGCATAAACATGGCGCAGTCGCTTCTTTGCCAACAGGTTATCGTGGCAACTGTGCAAGTTATGCCAAGCGTTATGCGGCTTAAATGTACTGTGTGGCTTGTTCAAGAATTGTAAAGAAGAGCGAACAAAAAGGGAAGTGCCATTAGGTGAAATCACAGGACAGTTTTGGAAATTGTCAAAAGATTATTTTTCGGGGCGAAGAGAAAATCATTCAAGTTGAGTCGGACGAGATTGCGTGGGGCAAACAGGTATTGCGAAGTCTGAACATGGAGAGCTTATCCGATTTTGAGAAAGCACAAGGAATCTGTGCCTATCTGAGTGAGCATTTTTCCTACAATTTTAAACGTAGTCTGAGTATTCGTGAAATAATTGCCAAGCAAGGGGGCAATTGCGTTGCACATAGTCTGATGGGTGTGTTTCTGTTAAGATTGGCTGGCATTCCTGCTAAATTCGCTCATGAAGTACATCTAACTAAGCAATTCAGGTTGATCAGCATGTATGTTGGAGTGTGGTCAAAGAGAGCGAATGATGGGATTAATAGTTATTGGCACAACGATCACGTTTGGGTTTGGTTTCGAAGGTCGGATGCCTGGGAGCCATTTGATTCTGCGCTGAATGTGTGTGGATTTAGTCAGTTTTACAGCAAGCGCTTTTTCAGGCATAAAGAACTATCTAAAGGATTTGCGCAGAAATGGACCGGGCCTCCATTTGCAATCTGGGAGGACATGGGTGAGGGGCTTGCTGGAATGAAGAACATAACTTCAGCCATCATAAATCCTAAATCTCTATTGCCGCTCAAGTATAAAGATGATTGGCAGGAAATAGTCGATCTCTTTATCGATTGGGAAAAAGAAGATTTCCACCGAGAATATCTACCAGAACATTTGATTCGGCGCATAAAGGCCATGTCAATCAGATGGTTCAGAGAGTAATGTCTGTATCAATGGGAACTCATGCAATTAATGACGAGGGGTCCCATGGGTACATAGGGAAAAACAGGTGCCAAAGCGAGGTGACTTCGAATTCCTTCAGCAATACAGGTTACCTGAGCCTGGCCGTATAAACTGAAGAAGGGTTATTGAGTCACATAACGAGTAAAGGGTTGGTAACACACGCCCCGTGTGCTTACAACCCTGTGTTGAATTAAGCGAAGCTTCTCTTTGTATTTTCTATTAATGGCGTGTGATG
>JAOZRM010000042.1 GCA_029940175.1 Candidatus Sabulitectum sp.
TCTTAAACAAACAACTGAGTAAGCCAAGGCACTAAGATAACAAAATATGGATTGTTCAGAACTGCTCTGCAAAAAGAGAGAAAGAAGGCGCGGTAAGTTGTATGTCTCTGTTTATGCCGGTAATACTCACGGCAAGGTCCCACAAGCAAAGAAGACCGTACCCGAGAAGCCTGGTACTGAAAGTAATGACCAGAGGTACTGATGAATCACCAACCGAAAGGTGAAGGCAAACCGTCTCCTCACCTGGACGCCATGCATCCGGGAGCCTTCCACCGGTTGGCCAAACTGAAAATACCAGTTTCAACTCTGGAGCTGACGGTTCCGGTCTATTAAGCATGTCTATGAACCTGGACATGTCACCACCAAGGTGATGTATAACTGCCCGGATCTGAGAAGTTGTTCGGACAGGATTGCTTGCAGGATCAGGAAAGGCTGTGACAAAATCAATACCGTCTTCCCTTCTATAGCCCAGCTCAAGAAGCGATGAAGCCTCTTCTGCACAGGCAGTAAGAAGAGCAGAAGCACCGGTGGCGGGTAAAATGGTACTTGAAACTGATTCATCCGTCCACAGGTTAACCTGCCTGAAGATACTCCTGACTCTCTCTCCTGAAGGTGTTCTGGAAATGTCGGTAATGGTCTGACGAAGCCGTGGCAGTTGAGGAACTCGAACACCGGATCTGCCAAGGGCAGAACGTGCGGCAGCTCGCTTGAAGAGAACATCAAGATCATTCAGTTTGTGCAACTCTGCGGGAAATTTTACCAAATTCCTGTCCCCCTGGGGTGATATTTTTTTACGGCATCAGAAAGTCGTTTTCGGCTCACTGAAGTATATATCTCCGTGGTCCGAATGTCAGAGTGTCCAAGAAGCTCCTGAACAACCCTGAGATCAGCACCTCCTTCAAGCAAATGCGTTGCGAATGAATGTCTCAGTGTATGGGGATGAATTTCAGAAGCAATACCGGCCTTAAGGGCTGAGTTATGCACAATATTCCACACCGTCATTCTGGAAAGAGGGTTTCCGCTTTTTGTGAGAAACACAGTTCTACCGGACTTACTTCCAGAGATAAGCCCTCTCCACTGGTCCAGATAAACAGCCAGCCACTCCACAGAAAGCTGACTCATCGGAACCATCCTCTCCTTTGCTCCTTTACCCAGAGGTCGCACCCACCCCTGATCAAGACTGAGTCTGTCAACCGTGAGCGAGACAAGCTCCCCCTCCCGCAAACCGGAGCCGTAGGCAAGTTCCATCAGGGCTCTGTTCCGCACTGAAAGAGCATCCCCACCTGTCCATACTTCAATAAGCCTGGTAACTTCTTCCACCGAGATACAATGAGGCATACGATGAATTCTTCCAGGCGGTCTGATCTTTGCCGCAGGGTTGGACACAATCACGCCCTTTTCAGCAAGATATGAGTAGAATGCCCTGAGTGAGGAAAGCTTCCGCGTGATAGTGGAAGGTGCTTGTCCTTTTTTTGAAAGATGCTGAAGCCACTGCCCCAGCTCTGCTGAATCAGCAGAGATCAGATCCCCGATGAACCGGGAGGATTCAATCAAATCCCGCCTGTAGGCAGAAACTGTATTGCCAGAGAGGTTTCTTACAAGAACCGCCCAGGCAAGAAAACTGTCAAGATGTTCGTCCGTGTCCATTCAGCCATCCAAGCAATGATCTTCCGGGAACCGATTCCTTCGAGTAAGAAGATCCTGGAACAAGAGATACTGGAACTCCACGATCGGTGAGCTCTGACATGGCCACAAGAGCATCAATACGCTCACTGAATCCTGCAAGAGCAACGGGAGCTCTTTCGATGAATTTCTGTACCTCTTCCGGGGTAAGATCAAGAACCTCGCACAGTGTTCCTTGAACCTGTTCTCTTTCGTGGTCAGCAACTGGATAAAGGTATAACAGAACAGTCTTGTGTACATGATCAGGTGGAATGAGGTCAGTTTTATCAACCGGGATAACTCCGGGAATAACAGCAGCAGGTACGGTAAACCTGATTTCGTAAGGATCTGGAAAAACATTCTTGTTACCTTCATCATCCTCAACAACAGGTGGAATCTCTATTTGCACCGATGGAGCATTCTGAAGACCGGCAACAGAAGTATCGAGCATAACTCTGTCACCCGGTTTGCTTTCGCTATCGTCGGTAATGTTGACAGAAGAAGTGTTTTTCCGGCTCTTTTCAGCTTTGTCCTGAAAAACCTCACTGGATCGTGACGTACGATTCCTTCTGCTGGACACCCCTATCAGATCCTGGGGAGACCGAATCTCCACAATTCCGCCAGCCCTCTCAAGAATTCTCTTAATGGACTCAGCAGTAGCCATATCCGCATTCAGTTTAAGTGCAATTGGAATCCGTGCAAGAAAATGTATCACTTCTTCAGATTGCAGGCGGCTCAGTTTCTGAAGGGCAATTCTCAGCCTGCCCCGGCTGCCGGGACGATAACCCATAAGAACCGGAACGCATGCAACTTCGTCGCGCTGTATAACAATTTGCACTGAACCGTCATTGGGGAGTTCGGCTGAAAGAGCATCAGCGCTTTCCCTGGACAGACCTGACTGAAGAACCATACCCTGAGGGGAATCAAGCAAAACTCTCACCGAGTCAATAGTCTCTCCGGTTCTTGCATACAAGACAGCGAGAATCCTGCCTGAAGGATTACTCCCCCTTAGAACAATCTTCCAGAACATACATCTGCCTCAGTCAACCTGGCTTCGACTGAGATAGAGCTTGTCTCCCAATTCAATTAAGTTTGCAGTTCTGGTATTCACGATCAACGCAGCACAACTTCTGTCCTCAGTGGTAAGAACCACAACATCTGCAATTGGAATCTCTGCTGTTGAAACCCAGACTTCGTTAACATCTCTTACCTGTTCACTGGCTGCATAAGCGGTGAATACATCTCCCGGACTGATTCCCTGTGAACTTCCAGCACTGAGATAAACAACATCAAATGTGTAAGCACAATCCCTGTCAGGATCCCTGAATCCCAGTACCCAGAGAAGCCCTCTGTCTACTCCTTCTTCATTGTGCACGTATATATCATCAGCAGTACGGTAGGGTACAAGACAGTCTCCTTCAAGGACGGGAAGATAACCGTGCTGTACTTTTGCTATGGATGTGGAAGGAGTAATGCTTTCAACCTGGCAGACCCCTGCAACTCTGATGACACGTCCCGTGTTACCGGTTTCAGGATCTTCAACTTCTTCGCATTCCCGGAGGATATGGAAAACCCTGCCAACCTCAACCCCCTGGTCTGCGCCGAAGTCAAGTTCCAGCAAATCACCGGGAAGAGCTGTCAAGTGTCGGTAAACACCCTCTTCCTCTGCATTTGTCGCAAGAACGTATCCCTCAGGATTCAGTGGGGAGTAAGTGACAAATCCTGCTGATTCTCTCTGAATTCGGGAAAGAATTGGTTCGCTGGATGTGATGAGAACCGTACCTGCAGACAAGTCATTTACATATCTGGTAGATCCGGGTGAAACAAATCCCTCTGTGGCATTGGGAATGTACAGTACCATTCCCGGCACAAGATACTCAGCACCCGGCAGTTCAGGATTAGCGGCAAGAATATCTACCCATTTTTCCCATGTACCGTAATAATGTAAGGAAATATCGGAAAGAGTATCACCATAACCAACAACATACTCACTTGCGGTTGAAGCAGTTGCAAGTAATGCGAATAAACAGATCAAGAACCTCATCAGCTCACCTCCAGTTCAAAAGTGGTAGCGCAATCTCCAATATCATAACTTCATAAATTCTAAACTAAGAGGCATAGGTAAGTCAACCCGCTTTTATCTGCCTGCAGGATGAAAAACAACAGTGCCGGGAAGGGTGCCGGTGGTACCGGCTTTTACTGTGACGGAATAAACTCCTCTTGGCTCAAAACTGCCTTCCTGAGGAACGTTAACAGCCAGCATCAGATATCCGGAATCAGGTGACTCTCCGATCCAGCTGCTTCCAGCTGCAACCGGTTGACCTTCACCCACCTTAAAAACCAGTTGTCCGGAAGTCGCGCCGGGAACCAGAGCAGTGGAAGATGAGAATTTTTCCTGTCCTCCGGGGCTGGCAGTACCTGTTTCAGTAACAACAGTTCCTGTGCTGCCAAGAGAAAGAATCTCACCCTTATCGAGCTCTATACCGGTATCCAACCATCCCAGTGCCGCGTCAACAGCAAACATTCCCTGATAAATCTCAGTGCTTCCCCATACTACCAGATAAACCGAGTCCACAGGAATTGAGGAAGAGCCTGATCTGATCATCCCTCCGGACGCCGTTACCTCTCCGGCAAATGTTCTTCCATCAAGACACCAGATCCGACCTGATTCAGGCACCTCGGCTGATCCTCCACCTGCAAAAATAGCCGTTCCGGATTGTATCGTCTGAAGCTCTCCGGTTAAAACTGTTCCGTCTGCTGCTACAAAAACATCAACCGGTTTGTTTGCACAGGCAGAAAGAAACAGAAAAACCATTACTACAGTAAAAAATGATCGTGTATTTTTTATGCTAGTCACCCCATACTATTAAGTGATCCATTGCCTGACCAATCCCGGAAATGGGTACAAATTCTAAAGCATCCCTTTGGGCCACGGGTACATCCTCAAGATCCCTGATGTTTTCTTCCGGAAGCAGAACACGCTCAATACCCGCAGAAAGCGCACCAATAACCTTCTCCTTGATACCCCCCACGGGAAGCACTTTCCCCCGTAAAGTGATCTCACCTGTGACCGCTGTTTTATTTCGGACAGGCTTTCCACTCAGTGCACTGAGAATTGAAGCGGTGATGGCAACTCCCGCAGAAGGACCGTCTTTGGGAGTAGCGCCTGCAGGGACGTGAATGTGTATATCAAATTCAGCAGGATTATTGCATAGATCGCTCTTATTCGATCTTATCCAGCTCAATGCTGCCTGAGCAGATTCCTTCATTACATCCCCCAGCTGTCCGGTAAGAATCAGCTTACCGTTACCAGGCAACAGAAGGGTCTCAATCATAAGAATCTCACCGCCTACTGCTGTCCAGGCAAGGCCGGTGGCCACACCGACCGCTGGTTCAGAAAGAATCGATTCTCTGGTGAATTTCCACGACCCCAGAAAGTCGGGAACTGTCTTCCCGGTGATGACAATAAGCGCGGGATCTCCAGAGGCTACTCTAACGGCGTGCTTCCTGCAGATAGTACCAATGCATCGTTCCAGCTCTCTTACTCCAGCTTCGCGAGTGTATCGCTTAACAATACAACGCAATCCACTTCTCTTAAATCGGATCAGCTTTCCGGAAAGACCTGTTCTCTTTACCTGCCTTCTAACAAGATACCTCCTGGCGATCTCAATCTTGTCATCCTCGGTGTATCCTGGAATACGGATTATCTCCATTCTGTCACGGAGGGGGCCAGGTATTGTATCCAGGGTATTCCCGGTGGTGATGAATTTTACAGAACTTAGATCGAAGGGAGTGTTAAGGTAGTTATCTCTGAATGAATAGTTCTGCTCCGGATCAAGTACTTCCAGAAGAGCTGAAGTAGGGTCTCCGCGGAAATCCCTCCCGATCTTGTCTATTTCATCAAGCATGAACACAGGATTAGATGCTCCTGCATCCTTCAGCCCCTGGATAATTCTTCCAGGCATAGCCCCTATGTAGGTTTTTCTATGACCTCTTATCTCTGCTTCATCATGAACTCCACCAAGACTCAATCTAACAAATTTCCTGCCGAGAGCTCTGGCTATAGATCTGCCCATACTTGTTTTTCCCACACCGGGAGGACCAACAAAACAGATAATAGGTGCTTTACCTGATGGATTCAGTTTGCGAACTGCAAGAAACTCAAGCACCCTTTCCTTGACATCTTTAAGGTCGTAATGATCCTCGTTGAGAATATTTTCCGCCTCTCCAATATCAAGGCGATCTACCGTTGCATCCATCCATGGTAGTTGAAGTATCCATTCAATATAGCTTCTAGCCACTCCTGCCTCAGGAGAACCCGGATGAAGTTTTGAAAGCCTTTTAAGCTCCTCCGCAGCAGCAGTTCTTGCAGATTCCGGAAGCTCTTTCATGTCCAGTCTCTCTCCCAGTTCTACTGCATCCGGATTAATCGAAGAGCCGCCAAGTTCCTTCTGTATTACCTTCATTTTCTCCTTGAGGTAATACTCTTTCTGATCCTGCTCCATCTCCATACGAACCTGACCCTCAATGTGTTCTCTGAGTTTCAATCTTTGAATCTCATAGTTCATCATTGATCTCAGCAGTCGGAATCTGCGGATTATGCTGTCCTCTTCAAGAAATGTCTGCTTTCTGGCCAGAGAAGCCTCCAGACCGCTTGCAGCCACAAAACCAAGTCTTTCCGGATCTCTAAGAAGAGTGATAAGCTGAAGTTCATCAGGGATTCCAGGAGTAAGTTCCATTATTTTTCGAAGCTGCATTTCGATAGATCGACGCCAGGCCTCAAGCTCATCCGTGCTATCCGGATAAGTGGTATTGAGCCTCTGAACTCTTGCGCTGTTGATGTTGTCAACCGTAAGGTCCTCAATGATCCTGAACCTGTACAATCCCTTCAGCGTAAGTCTCACAACATCACCGGGAAAACGGTAAAGCTTGTATATCCCTGCGGCAGTGCCCACAGAATAGCCCTCTCCTGACGGAGACTCAGCCACAACTCCAATAATTTTGTCACGTTCCACTGCGTAATCTATCATTGCAATCATGTCAGGATCTGTTACAGTAAGCGGCAGGATCGTATAGGGCATAAGTATACCCTCACCAAACATATGGATTGGTATTATCTCGGGAGTTTCCTCACCTTTTGTCATAAATTTCTGTTTCCCTCGCACTGCACCGGGATAGAAACCTTAACAGGCTTCTGCCTCATAAGTGTGATGTGAAGTACACCGGAGTTAAGCTCAGCAGAAACACTGGTTGTATCAACTCTTGATGGAAGGTGTATCTCTCTCTGAAAGTTGCCTGTCTGAATTTCGATAGCCAGTGCTGTTGCACCCTGAAAGGGCATATTTCTGACTCCCCGTACTCTAACAGTAAGGGGAGTCACTTCCAATTCAATTTCATCCCGGTCTACACCGGGTACCTCCACAAAGACCTCAAACCCTTCCGGGGTACCATATACGTCCGCATGAAGGACCCAGTTATCCGTATTTCTATACATCTTCTACTCTACATCAAAGCGAACCTGAACACGTGTTGTGATCTCTACAGGAACTCCTCCCTGCGTAGCAGGATTAAAAACCCACTGGCTCACAGCAGCTTCTGCTGCAGCTCCGCATCCCAGTCCGAGTTCATCATTCACAATTGAAACACTTCTCACGGTACCATCCGTTCCCACCAGAACGTCCAGAGTAACATAACCATGGACGTCACCCATATCCTGGGCAAGACCAGGTACCTGGGGGCCGACCTGTGAAATAGGGAATGGTGGAATAACCGGTTGTTCCTCAAGAATTTCCTCAGGTTGATCGGGCTGGGCTTCAGCAGCAGTGTATCTGACACTTGCGTCCTCTCCAGCTACAATGGTAACAGTACTGGTCTGGTCTTCATAGTCAGGATTGGTAAGTAACACTGTATGGCTGCCCTCTTCCAGCTCAACTGGCGCCATGGGAGTCTGCCCCATACCAACACCGTCAATTGTAACATTAGCCCATGGTTCCGGAGCGATAAGAAGTCTTCCAGTGGTAGTGATCGCTACAGGAGAAACAGTAGCACTATATCCAGCGTCGGTAAGGTTAATGGTCCTTACCCATGGCTCATGATCTTCAACCTCTACCCGGAGTGTGTGAGAACCGTATGGCAGTACTTCACTTATCCTGCGAACACCAACGCCTACTCTGTCTCCGTCAATTGTAAAAACTGCAGAACCAGGGATATCTCCTCCAAGGGCAAGAGTAACCATTGACTCTTCCTGAGAAAGCAGAGCAAGAGAAATTTGAAGTGGTGCCGAGGAATAATCAACCAGGATCGATTCAGGAACAGAATTGAATCCCTCCTGAACTGCCTGGAAGACATGGATTCCAGTCTGGAGATCGATTGTATTCTCAACAAGACTCTCTCCATCAACCAGCCAGCTGACTTCGCCGTCACCGGCGCCTGCAGCCTGCAAAACAACCTGCACTATGCTGGTTCCCAGCGAATCAAGAGTTATGGTCAAACTTGATTCCTCTCCACTCTCGAAAAGCACATCTTCACTGTAGGTCTCGAAACCTGCAGAACGTACTTCAAGAGTTCGAGGACTTTCCGAATCTCCTTCAAGAAGGAATGAACCATCAAGAAGAATTGCCAGCGCCTCACCATCAACTGTTACTGAATAGTCCTCCACACCGTCCACGGTGTACGCAACGCTGTAAGGCTGAAACACTTCCACTTCTTCTATCGGGTCAATGTCGGGTTCATCTGAGCCGCCAAAAGGCTTAATTACCACAAACACAACGACTAGTGCAACCACCACAAGAACAGCAACTATAATTGGAACAAGTGATTTCTTCTTCTTTGCTTCTTCAGTTTCAACAACTGGAACAGCTGCTGCTTTTTTATCAGCGCCTCCTGCAAGATTTTCCAGTCTGGTCACGAGCTCAGAGATTGTGCCGTTCTCAGGATGTTTTTTACTTGCTTTCCTGGCTTCAGCCAAAGCACCGGAGTAATCACTCCTGGAGATCTTCCCGCGAATAGAGTTAATTGAAGCATCAACGGGAGATGTTTTCTCCTTTTTGGCCGGAGCTTTCTTTTCTTTTTTGACAGGAGCTTTTTTCTCTTTTTTGATCTCTTCCGGAGGTGTTGAAACAGGAACTTCTTCAAGCTCGTAATCCTCCAGATCTTCTATCTCATCATCTTCCAGGGAGGGCTTGAAAGCCTCCACCTGACCAAGAAGATCGGCAAGAACTGGAGCACCAGGCCAGATCTTGAAAATAGCCCTGGCATTCTTTACAGCAGTAACAGGATCTCCATCGCGTAGTTTAGCAAGGGCAAGATCGTACAGGTTGTCTGCTTTTATCTGCCGTCTAACAGCAAGTATTTTGCGTCGAACCAGTTTGTTATCAGGATCATGACGTTTGGCCCGTTCAAGCTCCTGAAGGGCACGAACCTCGTCGCCTTGTTTGAATGCCTCCTCAGATCGCCCAATGCACTCTTCAACAAAATCGTCCGAACTGACCGATTTCCCGGTCTTGTGAGTTCGAGAATCTCTCGTCTTCTTGAAATTTCGCATCGCAGAAATTTCTCGCTCCAGTTCCGAAATTCGTTTCTTAACTGACCGGTTACCCGAATCTATGTCAAGAACCTTGTGTAGTTCGGTTAGCGCTTTCTGCCTGTCGCCCGTCTTTGCAAGTTCTTCTGCGGACTTGATAAGTCGCTGAATTCTAGCACTCTCGCTTGCTGCCATACCCCCCCCAGTGGTCATTCAGAACCACAAAGAATAATAGTTAGGTAATGTTACTCCTGCAACAGACAAAAGTAATAGTCTTGGAGGCAGTGTCAAGCCCCCACTTAGACACTGGGAAGCTTCATCTCATTATAACGCCATAACTGGGATTTCAAAAGCCCGTGAACTACTTGTATCGTCATGGGCTGCATCTCACTAACAGCTCGGACCAGATGCGCATCGATTGACAGGTTCGCAACTTTGAAACAAGGTATCCCATGCTGGGCTGTCCCCAGCACCTGTCCGGGACCCCGGATTGCAAGATCCTTCTCGGCGATAATGAATCCGTTTGAGGTAGAAACCAGCAACTCCAGCCTGTGAAATGATTCGCGTGATGCTCCATCCTCAGGTACAAGGAAACACCATGAGTTTTTTCCGCCTCTTCCCACCCTGCCTCTCAGTTGATGCAATTGGCTCAAGCCGAATCGTTCTGCATTGGAAATGACCATTACTGTTGCCTCCGGAACATCTATTCCGACCTCTATTACCGTGGTACTTACAAGCACTGAGATCTGGCCGCTGCTGAATTGCTCAGTAACTGCAACCTTTTCTGCTGGAGACATGCTGCCATGTAGAAGAGCTGTCCCAAATTTAGCCATAGGACCTGACTTAACTGTTTCGAAAGCCGTTGCCGCATCTCTAAGATCACTTTTCTCAGAGGCTTCCTTCAGAGGATACACCAGGAAGATCCTCTCCCCCGCTTCTAGTCTTTCCAGCATGAACTTGAACACAGTGGGTTTTTCCGAGTGATCTACGATTCTTGTCTCCGTGATTCCTCTGCCTGGAGGCATACTGTCAATTACAGAGAGTTCAAGATCTCCGTAAAAAGTCATGGCCAGAGTTCTGGGAATGGGAGTTGCAGACATCACAAGAGCATGGGGTCTGGGATTCCTGGAAGCAAGCAGCTTTTCTCTCTGTGCAACACCAAAACGATGCTGTTCGTCAATAACAACAAGAGCCACGGAATTCAACGGTATCCAGTCCTCAAGAATCGCGTGGGTGCCCACAAGCACACATCCTGTATTCTCTGTCAATCTCTCAGCTATTTTCTTTCGCTCTGTGCCCGGTGTTCCTCCAGTGAGCAAATGCACTTTGATCCCGAATCTGCTGCAAAACTCTCCCATACTGCGGAAGTGCTGTGTGGCCAGTACCTCTGTGGGAGCAAGTACAGCAGCAGTTTTCCCGTTCAGGGCTGAAGTAATGCATGCAAATGCTGCCACCACGGTTTTCCCGGAACCAACATCCCCTTGAACCAGTCGTCTCATTGGAACTCCACCGGCCATGTCAGCGGAGATCTCAAGACATACCCGCTTTTGTGCGGCAGTCAGTGGCCATAACAGAGAAGCTTGAAACTCGCTCAGTGAAAATGATGACAGAGTTATTCCAGGGTGTTGAGAACCTTTCATTCGTATAGCAGCCAGTACTGATCTGTAAAGGTAAAGCTCTTCAAGAGCAAGTAGATCTCTTGCAAGTTTGCTCTCTTCAGGAGAATCCGGTCTGTGGGCAGCATTGAAAACATCCCATCTGCACTTGAATCCACCGGATATGATCAATTCATCCGGCAGAATGTCTGCCATGGAGTTCTTCACTGCGTCAAGCGCGGAAGCTGCAAGCTTCCGCATCACTCCCTGAGTCAAACCTGCTGTAAGCCTGTAGACGGGAAGCATCCCAGGAGCCTTTACTGCTCCAGCGGCTTCTTCGTTAAAGTACAATTCAGGGTGAACTATGGTGTAGCCTTTGTAGGAATCAATCCTGCCGCATGCTATAACATCCATTCCCTGCTGCAGCTTTGACCCGGGAAACCCTGGTCTGAAAAATGTAAGGGTAATGCTTCCACTGTGATCAGAGAGCACAGCTGAGAAGGATGGACCTCTTCCGCGAGGTCTTCTGGATAAACCTGTTATCCTTCCGCTGACCACGGCATCAGTTCCCAACCGCAATTCAGCAATAGGAATTATCGTTCTCCTGTCCAGAAACCTGGCGGGAACATGCATCAGCATATCTCCAACCGTACGGATGGAAAGACGCTCAAGAAGCGCTTCTCTGGCACTTCCAACTCCATTAAGAAGCCCGATTTTTTCACTGGTTTTCAGTGTATTCTCCAATCAGGGGTTGACGACGGCTCACTATATGTATAATTCACGGCGATACTGAAAAGCTACTCAACGGAGGTAAACTTTGATGAGCAATCTGAAATCTATGCGAATTGTTCTACAGGAAATGGTAAAAAAAGACGAGGAAGATGTTGATGCAAGGCTGAGTCTTGCAAAAATCCATATGGATGACAACAACCCTGGTTCTGCCCTTCCACTTTATTACGAGATACTGAATGTGGATCCGGAGAACGCAGAGGCATATATGGGGTTAGGGCTTGCCTGGGGATTATCAATCCTGGAAAATATCCCTGCTTCTGAATTGTACGGAAACGAGATAGATGAAGAGGAGTTACTGATAAATGCTATTGAGTTTCTCGAACGATCAATCGAACTTGACCCGGAAACCACTACATCACTAAATGCTCTAGCAAAATTGTATGTGGTCAGAAGCCTGGATGATGAGGCAATTGACATGTTCAAACAGTCTCTGCTCATCGATCAGGCACAGCATGATGTTCTGGAGGAACTCCAGAAGCTTACAGGTACGCCTGTCTGGAAGCTGCTGGAAAAAGACGTTTACATGGGAGACCCTGAAGAATAAACAGGATCCTACTGCTTTCCGGCTTGCTCAGATCTGCTCTTTATGGCAGACACAAGCCGGTTTGCTTCAGGGCAGTCTTTTCCTGACCTCATCACACACAACCCGGTGAGAAAATCTATTTCCGTGGGGTGTCCATTCTCAATATCCTGAAGCATGCTGCATTTGTTTGTTGAGTGTTCCAGAAGCCATTCAAGAAGCTTTTTGCCCTGGTGTACTGTCTTCATAGAAGGCATGCATTCAGACAGTTCATTAGACAACCTTTGAATAAGGGGCCGAAATCCAGCCTGGACAAGTCTATTGTTTTCCAGCCCGTAAAGAGCTCCAACAGGATTGATGATGCTGTTTGCAAACCACTTGGACCACCTCAGTCCAATCATATCTGTAACCTCTTTCACCGGGATCAGGGAAGGTGCAAAAATTCCTTCTGCCTTGCTGCCGGTTTCGCAGAAAACAACTCCATCAGTGGTAAGTACTGTTGCAGGCTCAATCTTTCTGAAACCCATGGACAACACTGCATATTCAACTTTATCTGCCAGGTCTCCCCACTCATCATCCAGACCCATGCCATTGGAAAGACAAACTATTTTCCCCTGGGATAAACGCTCGATATACTGCCGGGCCTCCCTGATTGAAAAAGCCTTCAGAGCAACTACTACCGGTGCCCGGGAGGAAATCCTGTCAACAGAGGTGTGCAATATCTCCGCGGACTTGCGGAATACACCCTCAACGGTGAACAAGCGCATTTGCTCAGGAGTACCCGGCGGCCCAGCCAGTGTCACTGTTACTGCGCTGGAAGAAAGGGCAACGGCCACTGCGGTTCCAACAGCACCGTCACCCACTACTATGGCCGAAAGCATGGATTCAACTATTTTTTTGTCTTTGGTGCACTTTCTGCAACAACTTCTTCTTCATGGTGTACCTTATCCTTGACATAATCGATAGTTTCTTCTACCTTCGTCCGGCCCTCTGCAAAGATCTTTTCAGCCTTCTCTCTACCATCATGATAGATCTTTTCAGCCTCAACCTTGCCTTTTCCGTAGAGTTCTTCACCTTTGTGATAGGTCTCCTCGGCAGTCTCCCTGATCTTTTTCCTTGTGTCCTCGCCTTTGGCCGGGGCATAGAGAACTGCTGCCACTCCACCTGCAAGAAGACCGGCAACAAATGCCCAGAATTCACCTCTTCCTCTTTCACTCATTTCATTTCTCCTTCCATTGTGCCGCTTATTTTCCACAGCATTGTTTGTACTTCTTTCCACTGCCACAGGGGCAGGGATCATTTCTTCCAACTTTATCCTCATCACGCTTCACTGTCTGCTGTTTACCCTCGGCGTTTTTGCCCTGACCCGACCGGGGATCAGCACCGGGAGCGCGAAGCCCCGGGTGAACTGCCCTGCCTGCCGGCCCTTGCTGCCTTTGTATCTTGGAAGAGGGCCATAAGGAAAGTATCTGCCTCACCGACTGTCTGTCGACACTATCAAGCAGTTCCTCGAACATATTGAAGGCTTCTTTTTTGTATTCAACAAGAGGATCTCTCTGTGCATAGGCTCGAAGACCGATACCTGATTTCAAGTGATCCAGAGCATACAGGTGATCTCTCCACTTTGCATCAATAGAACTGAGCACTGACCATTTTTCCAGATCAACAGTCAACTTCTCTCCAAGTTTTTCTCTCTTTTTCCCGTAGTAGTCCAGAACCAGTTCTACTAATTTCCCGCGAAGTTCCTCTGCACTACGGAATTTATCCTCAATTCCATCCACCTTGAACAAAGCACCCGAAATATCTCTCAGGCTGACCAGTGCACCTTCCATGTTCCATTCATGTTGCTGAGAATCATCCGGGAGAAACTCTATCAGTCCATGGTCAACAACCGCCTCGATCATTTCCCTGATTTCGTCCTCAAGGCCCTCTCCTGTCAGGGCCTGCAGCCTTCTTTCGTAAATAACCTCACGCTGGCGATTAACCACATCATCATATTCAAGAAGGTGCTTTCTTATTCCGAAATGGTACTGCTCAACTCGCTTCTGTGCCTGCTCAATTGATTTGGTTAAAAGGGCATGCTCAATGGGTTCGCCCTCCTTCTCCTGACTTTTCTTGAGGAAATCAATGATCTTTTCACTAGCAAAAAGACGGAACAGATCATCCTCAAGAGAGAGATAGAACCGGCTTCCACCCCGATCACCCTGCCTGCCGCTTCTTCCCCTGAGCTGACGGTCAATACGTCTGGATTCATGTCTTTCTGTGCCAATAACAAACAATCCACCTTCAACATCATTACCATCTGCTGTACTAATCTCTTTAACTGCAGCTGCAATCTTGATGTCTGTACCTCGTCCGGCCATATTGGTTGCTATTGTAACAGCACCTCTCTGGCCTGCACGGGTGATTATCTCCGCCTCCTGCTGGTGGTGCTTGGCGTTGAGAACATTGTGAATGATCTTTCTTCTCTTAAGAAGCTTTGCAAGCAATTCTGAAACTTCAACAGAAACAGTACCAACAAGAACAGGCTGACCCATTTCATGCCGTCTTGCTATCTCATCAATTATTGCATTGTACTTTTCCCTCTTTGATGCGAACACACGGTCATTGTGATCAACTCGTGCAATTGGTCTGTTTGTTGGTACAACAGCCACATCGATCTTGTAGATGCTGCCGAACTCCTCAGCCTCAGTCTCGGCTGTACCGGTCATTCCAGCAAGCTTGTCGTACATTCTGAAGTAGTTTTGAATGGTTATGGTGGCAAGAGTCTGTGTCTCATTCCGAATCTCAACATTTTCCTTGGCCTCAAGCGCCTCATGAAGGCCATCACTAAACCTTCTTCCAGGCATGGGTCTGCCTGTGAACTGGTCAACTATGACCACTCTTCCTTCAGCCAGTACATACTCCACATCATTTTCGTAAAGCTGGTATGCCTTCAGAAGCTGATCAATGTTATGAAGGGCTTCTGCTTTGGCTGAATGGCTATCGTAGATCTGTTTTTTCTTTTCAAACTTTTCCTGTTCCGAAATATCCTGAATTTCAAGATCTGCCATATCATCACCGATATCCGTGATAAGGAAAAAGTCAGGATCCTCCGGGGAAAGAAGTTTTCTACCCATATCTGAAACCGAAACCGACTTCTCCCTCTCGTCAATTGCGAAAAACAAGCCCTCGTCCAGCAGATGGATATTCTTGTCTCGAAGCCTCTCTCCTTCAACACGCTTAACAGCTGCAACCCTGTCAGGATCTCTCATGGCCTTGGCAAGTCTGCGGTGCTTCGGTGCCCCTCTGCGCGCTTTCAGATAAAGGGTGGCGGCTCCATGATGGTCTCCGCTGTCCCATAGATCATTTGCATCCGCGGCAATTGTGTTTACAAGCTCTGCCTGTTTTCTCACAAGCCGGGCAACAATTGAACGATATTCGTTGTATCTGTTTTTGTTTCTGGCAACAGGTCCACTTATTATCAGAGGTGTTCTGGCTTCATCAATAAGAACGCTGTCCACCTCATCAACAATAGCATAATGGTACCGGCGCTGAACCCTCTGTTCCAGTCTAACCGCCATATTGTCTCTCAGGTAGTCAAATCCGAACTCACTGTTGGTGCCGTAGGTGATATCGCAGTTGTACTGCTCTCTGCGCTGATCAGGAGTCATCCCTCCCTGAATGCAACCAATGGAAAAACCCAAGTACTCATAGATCGGTCCCATCCACCTGGCATCACGCAAAGCAAGATAGTCGTTAACGGTAACGAGATGGGCACCTGCACCAACTGGAATCCCGTCAATGGGTTCAAAGATCCAGTTGTTATAATCGTCCCCGAACTTTTCAGAAGCTTTTTCCTTCCAGTCCGGATTCAGCTCCAGTCCGTTGAGATACATTGGAAGAACTGCCACAAGAGTCTTGCCTTCACCGGTTGCCATTTCTGTGATCATGCCTCTGTGAAGAACGATTCCACCCTTCAGCTGAACATCATAAGGTACCATGTTCCATTCGGTAGGTTGACCGGTTACATCCCATGAAACACCGAGATTCCTTTTACAGACTTCTTTAACAACAGCAAAAGTCTCAGAAAGTATGTCATCAAGACTCTCGCCGTTAAGAAGTCTTATCCGAAACTCCCGGGTCTTCGCTTTAAGATCCTCATCGGAGATATCTGAAAGCTCCGCGTAATCCATATTGATCTGATCCACAAGAGGTTCCAGGCTTTTCATAAGCTTGGCCTGACTGTCCCCCATGATTTTCTTGAATAATTTTCCCATCATCCCCATTACGGAAATTCCTCCATGTATATTCCTGCTGCCGCGACACTTCCAGTCATCGCACCCACAACATCCGCCACCAGGTCCGTTACCTGAAATCCTGAACCCAGCAAACTATCAATAATTTCCTTTGTCAACCCAAGCCCAACTGTAAATACCATCGATTCAACAGGTTCAGAAGTCGTCACCGTGGCTACAGATGAAACAGAAGCCGAAAACGCGAAGTGATTCCATTTATCAGAAGCGACAAAAGAACCACATCCACAAGTGAACATAACAAATACCAGAGAGGCAATGCATATACGGAACCTCATATCGGCTTGCCGTATCCTTCAGAAGTGCTGGTAAATTCATTCATGAGATCAAGCAGTGAATCCGATTTGACTGCCCACAGACTGTCACCACTCCAAAGAGTTGAAGACTCTCTGAAGTAAGGTACAGAAACCATCATATCACCGTTTCTCATAAGATCTCTTCCGTAAAAATACAGCTTCCATCCCAGATCTGCTGCGGTTGAAGGTATTCTTCGAAGTTCGTACGCCCTTCTTGATGCCTCAATAGCTCCCTGAGAATCGCCGAGAGACTCATGAACCTGAGAAGCGGTTCGCCAGAACGAGAACCCGCTGTATCCGGTTTCCTTAAGAATCTCGAAATGAAGAGAGGCTCTTTCCACCATACCCGCATCTATGAGTTTGCCGATGAGCAGACTTCTGTAAAATTCTTCTTCCGGCATGAGTTCTACCGATCTCTCGATGTACTCCAGACCTGAGTCCCCATGTAAAATGGAAAGCCAGCATCCTGCATCAGCTGCAACTGAATCAATCTGACTGACAAAAGCATTCTCAAGCCAGTTGAGAGATAATTTATCCGGAATGCCCAAGTCCATTTCTGCTCTGGCCAGCCTGTACCTGCATGCACCACCGCCGCTGACCATGTAAGAATATTCCAGTACCGCTTCAGGTTGATCAGAAAGTGATTTAAGCAGTTCAGACAAGCATCTTTCACTGGCAGGGTGGATAGCAAGAGCAGTTCTGGCATATACCCGGGCAGAATCAGAAAGATCAAGAAGATTATAGCACCAGGCGGCACGGTAAAATGGCCACCAGTTCAAAGGCTGGGATTCACACTGATTCCAATAGCTGGTCGCCGCATCAAGAATATTTCCGGATTGAACAAGAGAGTCCCCGCCGGAAAAAGAAAGCAGGAAAACAAGAAAAAGAGTGGCCGTTTAAAACCCTCCGAGATTCAGATCATTCTCTGGAAGAACTCCGCGGTAAGAAACAGAGAAAAGAGAATTCTCGGATGGTCTCCAGTTCAGCTGAAATCCTCCCAGGATCCTACCCATTTCCTCGCCACCGGAGAACATCATCAACCTGGAATAGCCCATCTCAAGAGTAGCATTAACATCAGGATGGAGAGAGAAGTGCATGCTTCCTATGTAAGTACCCTGCCCGAAAGAACCATTGGAACCCGATGAGACAGAAAAACTTGCCATACTGCTGAATTCA
>JAOZRM010000216.1 GCA_029940175.1 Candidatus Sabulitectum sp.
AAGGCCAGAATTCATCTGATAAATATGCTGTTGAATTCTGGACGAAAGAATCCACCACAGCGGGAGTGTATTCATATGAGATCACATGAGCTGGAGCCGGATACACAGGAACCACAGATTGAGTTGTTTCACTTGAAAAGGCAAATTCAATACCTGGAGTTACATTGTCAGGCAAAGCCACAAAGCAGGTAATCATGGGAAGTTCAGGATAGCCAATGCTGTCTGACAGTGGAGAATCCGAAAAACGGATGTACCGCAGTCTGTCATGCTCAACTGTTGTCCAGGAAAGTGGTGTTTGGGCTATGAACGCTACATGAGAACTGTCTGCTACTGTAGTGTGGATTACTGCCGAATCAGAAATGAGAACGAAGATAAGGAGTGACAACATTTATGACTCCTGATATTTTGTGACTATTGCCAAACTACATTAACTAATTGACAATAGAATCATATTTAGTTGTTGTCAAGAGATAGATGGTTATGGGTCAACCGCCTGATAGTATTCTTCAAACAGCTTTGCGTAACATTCTTTCGGTCAGGAGCCCTCACTCCTGATATCTGAATTCCCTACACGAATTATTGGAAATATTTCCAATTTTCGTTATTTTCCCGCATCAGGAGGAAAAAGATGTGTGGATTCAGCGGCTTTTGTGCGGGATCGATCGGAAAAGAAGAGGGAGCTGCCATTCTGCGCCGCATGGGAGATATCCAGAGCCACCGTGGCCCGGATGACTCCGCCGTTCTTCACCGCGGGAATGTTGGCATAAGCTTTGTACGACTCTCCATTCTAGACCTTGCTACTGGAATGCAGCCCATTGTTTCAAAAGTAGATGACACTGCTATCGCCTGCAACGGTCAGATCTATAATTACATAGAACTGAGAGATGAGCTTCCATCTCAGCATTATGAGACAACCGGAGACATGGAAGTGGCGCTTAATGCATACAGACATCTGGGTGAGGATTTTCCCAACAGTCTGAACGGCATGTTCGCCGGGGTAATTCATGACCAGGAAAAAGATGCTTTGTTTCTTTTCAGAGACCGATTCGGAATCAAACCGGTTTACTACACGGAAACATCCAGGGGATTTTTCTTCGCCAGCGAGATCAAACCTCTTCTTGGTGTGCCAGGTGTGCGGTGCGAGATGGACCGTTCCCTATTGCCTTCATTCTTTACATACAGATACATCCCCGGTGAGAAAACTCTGTTCAAGGGCATATTCAAACTTCCCCCTGCTTCAATTCTTAAACTTGACACACGAGGTGGTGAGTTTCAAGTAAAACAGTACTGGGAATGGAGCTTTCCCTCCTCTCAAAGGAACATTTCTCTTGCAGAGGCATCGGAGGAGTTTAACCGACTGTTTGCTGATGCTGTTCGCATAAGACTTCGCAGTGATGTTGAAGTTGGCAGTTTCATCTCCGGTGGCATCGACTCATCGGCTGTGGCAAGCATCGCAGCAATTCACAAACCCGCGATCAAACTGTTCACAATCGGTTTCGGTGAAGAGAAATACGATGAGACCGGTGATGTTGGCGAGTTTCTCAAAATGATGAGCAGCAGATTCAGCCGGGCTGAGTCAGTACAGCGTAATTGTGTCAGTGATCAGCTTGATGTTCTTCCCGACCTTGTGAGATCTATTGAAGAGCCCATATCTCTTGGTACAATGGTGCCCACAGATCAGGTCTGCTCACTTGCAGCGGAAAGACTTAAGGTTGTACTCTCCGGTGAGGGCGCTGATGAGATCTTTGCAGGCTACAGGAAATTCCTTGTGGAAGCAGCTGCACTTGAATACCCCTCAGCTTCAGTTGAAGAGAAACGTCGGCTGCTTTTGATGTGTCCGGAGCTTTCACTTCGACTGGGTGGATCAGATGAAAACCATCTTATGAGGCACATTGCCAGTGAAAGGCTTTTCAACCAAAGTGAACTTGTCTCCCTCCTTGGATTAACCAATGAGCCGGAGCTTGATGTATCCAGCATCATTCCAGGGTCACTTACCGCCTCTACAAACCCCATTTCAGCAATGCAGGCCATCGAAGTAAAATCACGACTTCCCCACTATGTTAATCTCCGACTGGATAAGCTCAGCATGAGACACAGCCTGGAAACAAGAACTCCCTTCCTCGATTACAGACTGGCGGAATTCTCTGCATCACTGCCGGTGAAACTCAGAGTAAATTTGAAAGCTGCACAGGAAAAGTATATCTGCAGGGAATCCTTCAAACAGTTCGGCGTGCTTCCTCCTTCAGTTGCTGATCGACCCAAAAAACCATTTACCATGCCAATTGCAGACTGGTTCTCCCGTACTTCCACACTGCCTGATTCTGTTCGAGATATTCTTCTGGGCAGTGAGGTTGACAGGCAGGGTATACTGGACGGTGATCTTGTAAGAAAATATGCCAGGCAGGTTACAGGTACCGGGGTTGGCCCGGAGACCATGGTTTCAGCAGGTGACCGCATTTTCTCCATAGTTGTTTTCTCTCTGTGGTACAGGGAGTTCATGGAAGGCTCATTTTGAGATATTACGAAGAGTTCAAAGCTCTTGTTGAGAGTAGAATTGCAGAAAGAAACCATCGTGAATTCGGTTTTGAGTATGAATTGATCGCCGACAAGCCAATGTCCGGAGAAGACTTTGAAAAAGTGAAAAGGTCTCTTCCCGCACTGGGTTTCATAGAAAAAGACCATAAGATCATCTGTGATGAAGGCATGTACATTACATTCGAGCCCGGTGGCCAGCTGGAATTCAGCAGCCCTCCGCTGGGAGCAGATGAGATGGATAAGTTCGACACTCTTCTCGACATTATTGACAGAACGATCACAGGTGTTAAGAAAACAGCATCAGTGAATTACATTCCTGTTCCCTACATGAAGGATCGGGGCAAGGCACCAATGTTGCTGCAAGCCAAGCGATACCATGACCTGCATACTCTTCTGGGCAGTATAAGTGATCGAGGAAGAGAGATGATGAAGGGCACTGCTGCAATCCATCTGCATGTTTCATTGATCAACTTCGACGAGCTTCTTAGAATATGGGCGTTCATGTGTGCACTTTCCCGTGAAGAAGATTTTGCAATGGGTGAACAGCGCCGTGATATCTGGGACAGAACAGACCCCTCCCGATGTGGCCTGAGATGTACAAAATCTGATGAAATATTCAATTCAGAAATACTTTTTGAGAAATTGATCTGCTTTGCTTTGCGGGCATTGGAACTGAACAGCGGCATTCCATTCGGAAGCATCAGACCCCGTCCGCCTTTTGAAGATTTTCTTCTTCACTTCACAACGATATTTACAGATGTGAGGCTTAACACCAAGGGTATGACGCTGGAACTTCGTACTCTTGATTCCCGACCTCTTCACATGTTCAGAGGAACATGGATCACTTTCCTTGATATGGTTCAGCGAGTCATGGATGACTAATTTCAATTATGATTGACATCATATCATTCAAAAGGAGAGCTGAAAATGGAAGAAACAAAAGTATCAAGAGATTTTATCAGAGAAATCATAGATAGTGATCTGGCTTCAGGTAAACACACTGGCATAGTCACCCGATTCCCCCCTGAACCAAACGGTTACCTGCATATCGGTCATGCAAAATCCATCTGTACAAATTTCGGAATTGCTGAAGAATTCAAAGGTAAATGCAATCTTCGGTTTGACGACACAAACCCAGTGAAGGAAGACATCGAGTATGTGGATGCCATCAAAGGTGATGTCGAGTGGCTTGGTTTCAAATGGAACAGTCTTCACTTTGCTTCTGATTACTTTGACCGGATGTACATGCTGGCAGAACAGCTGATCACCATGGGTCTTGCCTATGTATGTGATCTCTCCCCGGAGAACACCAAAACCTACAGAGGTTTTGCTTCAAAACCGGGGAAAAACAGTCCCTTCAGAAACAGATCAGTGGAAGAAAATCTTGATCTTTTTCGGAGAATGAAAAACGGAGAGTTCCCTGAGGGAAGCAGAACCCTGAGAGCAAAGATCGACATGACAAGCCCTACCATGTGCTTGAGAGACCCGCACATGTACAGGATCCTTCATAAAGACCATCACAGAACCGGCAGCAAATGGTGCATCTACCCCATGTATGATTTTGCCCACTGTCTCGAAGACTCCACAGAGGAGATCACTCACAGTATCTGTACTCTGGAGTTCGAGCCAAACCGTCCTCTCTACAACTGGTATCTTGAGAAGCTTGATATTTTCCGGTCAAGGCAGATCGAATTCGCAAGGTTGAACATGAGTTACACTGTGTTGAGCAAGCGTTTCCTTAGAAAACTGGTTGAGGAAGGTTTTGTTAACGGATGGGACGACCCCAGAATGCCAACCATAAGCGGACTCCGGCGTCGGGGTGTTCCTGCTTCCGCTATCAGAAACTTCTGTTCAGTTATTGGCCTGGCAAAGCGAAACAGCACAGTGGACATTGCCCTGTTTGAACACAGCATCAGGGAGGAGCTGAATAAAACTGCTCCGAGAGTTATGTCTGTTCTTAACCCTGTTAAACTTGTGATAGAAAATTATCCTGAGGACAGAACAGAATACTTTGATTACGTGGTAAATCCGGAAGACGAATCTGCAGGCACTCGGGCCACACCATTCACCAGAGAACTGTACATAGAGAGGGAAGACTTTATGGAGGATCCCCCCAGAAAGTTCTTCCGAATGGGACCGGGCAGAGAAGTAAGACTGCGCTACGCTTACCTGGTAACCTGTACCGGAGTGATCAAAGACGAAGATGGTAACATCACCGAGATAAGGTGCACATATGATCCGGACACAAAAGGCGGCAACGCCCCGGATGGCAGGCGGGTAAAGGGAACACTGCACTGGGTCTCCAGTGCTCACTGCTTCCCTGCTGAAGTAAGGCTTTATGACCGGCTGTTCAATAAGGAAAACCCGATGGAGAAGGAGGAGGGAGTAGATTTCACCTCTCACCTGAACCCGGATTCTCTCAGTGTTGTTACG
>JAOZRM010000217.1 GCA_029940175.1 Candidatus Sabulitectum sp.
GCATTGTTGCTGTGAATTCATTCCTGACTATTCGCTTCAAAACATGCACAGTTGCCCTGACCATCCAGAAAGGAAGAGGCAGATGCGAATCTGCAGGTGCTCTGCATTGCACTGCTAAAGGCTCAAGCCCTGCATCACCAAGAGCCCAGCCTTTGCTGCAATTGCTGCAAAAAAACAACTTATCCAGACCCAGCCCTGAAAGGGTACTGCCGCAATGCCCACAGATAAGTCTTGTTATTCTCATATCAGGCTGTCCATTCCAGCGTTTTTCCTGGCCAGTTTCAGGAATCTTGCTGAAATGGCTCCAATGCCATACACAGAAAG
This sequence comes from Candidatus Sabulitectum sp., assembly GCA_029940175.1. Taxonomy (GTDB): domain Bacteria; phylum Fermentibacterota; class Fermentibacteria; order Fermentibacterales; family JCC-6; genus Sabulitectum. The sequence goes on from JAOZRM010000217.1 coordinate 325, forward strand.
AATCACAAACATAAGTACAGATCCAACTTCAAGATAGCCGGAAAAAACAAGAAGGATCAGGATTGGAACAAGACCGGCCCAGACACTGCCCAGAACCTGACATACCTTCCTCCAATGGGCGGAATCCGCCGGGAATGCTCCTTTAAGAATTTTTCCGGAACAGCCGTCAACAATAATTCTGTACGTTTTATCCTCAAGTACATACTCAATAACCCACAGAGGGTAATGAACAAGCTTTTCTCTGGTCCCGGTAACAGCCAGATACATTGATCGTTGCTCAAGCCCTACTCCTACTCCACCGCATATTCGCTGTATGTACTGCTCTGCTTCAGCTTTTGCCTGGTTAATTGAAACAGCAGGATCTACTACATGAGAATCGTGTGGAAGGTTCCCGGAATCAAATACCTTTAATGGCAACCTGGAGTTGGAACGCCCCAATGCCATTCCGGATAAACCCATTTGAGATTTCGCACCAAGAGATGGTATTCCAAGTGGTTCCAGGTGTGCTGCACTCACAATAACATCGAACCCACTGCTGATCTGATGCTCTTCTGCACGAATCCCTTTGCGCTGCTTGATAGTTCTGGTAACAGTGTTTTGTGCACCGCCGTCTTCACCCTCGGTGGCGGCTCTCACTTTTCTTTCCTTGTAAACAGGTTTCACTCCAAAAACAAAACCGTCCACTCGGCAGGAAAGAATCCAGAAAGGCACGTAGGCAAGAAACGGTTTCCTGACACGACATTCAGCGAACACTCCGGCGGACATTTCCTCCAGTTTACGGCGTACCACACGGATAGCCTGAGTTGAATCAATACTGGATTCAATGATATATCTGTTAACAATACCCCCGAGAAGCAGGGGGGTATCACAATTCGGGCACACAGTGTTTGTGTTGCCCTCACTTATCTCCAGAAGCCCTGCACACGATGGGCAGGAAAAGGTTAGAAGATCGCTCATGATCCTGTCTTTCCCCTGAACCTCTTCCATGCTCCTGGAGCTAGAACGGCAACTGCCATTCCAAACACTGCAGCCCAGAAAACGGATAACCCTCTAAGAAGAAAGAAAATAAGAAGAGCAGGAACAATACTTAAAAGAAATGCGGAGAAGGCCTCCTGAACAGGGTCAAACAAACTCTCATCACTGGGATTGTTCGATTCTCCCAGCTTTCTACCGCTGACCCCATCGACCATGGTTCCCTGGGCAGTGGTGGAATTTATTACAACCCAGAAGGGATGGTAGACCACTCCAGTATCTCCAACCAGGTCGGGATCAACAGGAACAATGGTGCCGTGGATCTCGGACTCGTTCCACACTCTCCTGTCTGCTGAAGGAGGTGAATAGTTTTCCATCTCTGTATAAGGCTGGGTAAAGACTCTCTTGAGAGTGTCAGGATCGAATGGAAACCAGTACAATGACACAGATGCAATGCTCCCGGAGTGAAACAGGCGGTGAACATCTTTTTCATCAAGTGTCTGTCTGTGCAGAAAACTGGCTCCTGTGTAACCATCCACAACTGCCTTGGCGCCACAGTAAGGACAACTTACATAAGCATCAGGACAGGTAACGGCCAGAAGAGCTCCACACTGTTTGCACTGAAGTTTCAAAAGCTAATCCCTCTCATGAAAACGCCGTAATTCGGGAAAAACATATAAAGATTTGCGTATATCCAAAAGAGGCGGCGGTTTTCACCACCGCCTCTTTAACTTAAGCCTGCTTTATCTGACTGCGGAAACAATCCTTTGTACAGTAGTACCCGATGCTGTTTCAAGTCTAATGAAGTGTACACCGGCTGGAATATGACTGGCATCCCAGATGATATTCCTGTAGCCGGACTCTGTGAGAGAAGAAGTCAGATCGGCAACTCTTCTTCCTGTCACATCATAAACAGCAAGACTGGCTGTTGCCAGATCCCCAGGTGCTATTGATACAGGAATAGTTGCATTGGAATAAACGGGATTGGGTGTTACAAGGCCCAGCGAAGAAATCCGAGGTGCAAGACCATCAGATGAATCCTCAATTCCACTGGTACTCACCTGGGCAGGAACTGACTCCGAGGCCCATCCGGGACCGAAATCATTGTCTACAGCCCACACTCTGAAGTAATAATCTCCGTTATTCAAGGAAGTAACAGTGTACTGTGAAGTTGCAATATCATCCGCAAGTATCTCGTTGTTGTCCCAGACCTCTATCTTTATATCATCAATGTAGAGTTTACAGGATGAACTGCTTCCATTGCTCTCCCAGCGGAACATCAGAGTCTGCCCCTGGAATTCATCCAGCTCGTGAATGTTGAAACGCCAGGTCATATCATCACGGCTAAAAGTCTGCAGATAGTACCAGTTTGCTCCGGCATCAGGGCTGTACGAGAAAGCTCCCTGAGAACTAATGTCCTGTTCTGACCAGAAGCTGATCCTTCCACCGCCATTTGCCGGAATTGTAACAGATTGCTGCCATGTCATATCACCGGTTCCATTTGAAACATAGCTCTGTGTTCCACTGTGGTGCTGGCTTGTGGTCATTATCCAGTTCACTTTGTCAAACGGGCCGCTGTCACCGTGATCGTCCAGCAGCAGCTGATAGCCATCGAGCTTCTGCAAAGCGTAGTAGTCAGCATCATCAGCATCAGTCCAGTTTATAGTGAAAGGCACCGATACAGAACCGATATTATCAACTACCGGTACTCCCGGTTCATGGGGATCGTACGGGCAGCCGGCAAGACATGCTGTTACAAGATAACTTCGAAGGTTTCTTCTGGAAAGTTTCACTACTTCAGTAGCTGAAGGCCAGAAGCCTGCAAAAGAAGCTCCGGTCTCGTGGTTCCAGCTCATGGCTCCGTAAACACCGTACGCGTGATCCCGTGTATTGCCTGCAGATGGACCGAAATAGTATGAAATGTAGTGTTCCTCGCCTGTGGCCCACTGCACCATCATCTCGCCCTGAGTGCTGTATGCGGCAGCATGTGTGGTTGGATTGCTTGTCCAGCCCCATGGGTAAATAAGCACATTGCCGTAGGTATGTGTGGAATGCATCTGAGTGGGAGTATGGCTCTGCCAGAATGTATCGATATTGGAAGTTTCCGGCTCTGAAAGCGGTCCTGTTCCTCTGTAGGTCTCATAGCCAGGGTCACCGCTGGAGCCAGCCCCTCCCCAGTCCACCGACCAGTTCCTGTTCAGATCAACGCCATTCCCTACAGTCCAGTTCATGTTCTTACGGTGCATTCCACCGCCACCGGGAGATGTGGTCTCGTTGTAAACCCAGCCGTCAACGTTGTTCACAGGAAGACACCAGATCTCTCTGTTCTCCAGCAACCATGTTGCCTGGTATCCACTGTAGCCGTTTCTCTGATAGTTTGAACACAACCACATCATCCAGTAGCGGACATTCCTCATGGCTGCACCCTCACGGGCATGGATCAGCCCGTCATACCATGCGTTGGCCATTGAAGGATCGTCATCGTTGAATCCATTATTCACAGAAATCTTAACGACTCTCTGTGGTCTGCCCTCATAAGTATCGCCTATGGATTGAACACTGGTTATAGAAGGGTTAGCAGCCACAAGAGAATCAATCCAGGCACTTGCTTCGTCCCAGGTGTAGTACCCTCCCATTGAACGGCTGCTACCATTGCGAGCCCGGTAAAAGCTCTCCATATCAGCTATTCTTGTTGTAGCAAACAGCCCGTGCTCATGGAGAAGGCTTCTTTCAAAAGAGTTTGCAACAAAATCAACTGAACCGTCTCTGTATGTCTGAACCACTTCAAACCCGAGTCTGTTGAACAATTCAGCCTGATCATTTCCAACTGGTTGAAAGTTCATAAGGGAATAGATCTCATTACCCAGCATGATCGCTGGAATCATCAGTAATAACAAAAGAAACTTCAAATTAAACCTCCTGGCAAATATTGAATCACGAACAAGTCAAGCATATATATATAAAAACAACAAGTGGCAGAACCTAGGTGGTCTCAATAAATACACCAGACAATCCAACATTTATTTTGTATCTTTACTCAATCAAGAATAACATTTATTAACAGCGGAGGCGTTAATGACTACTTTTAAGGAACAGATACGACTGGGAATTCCATCGCAGATCCCACCAATGCCAACCTCATCCGTGGATGTCAACAAGGCTCCGGCAAGGCCGGATGTTCTTTCTGCCGGGGAGAAAAGACTGGCCTTAAAGAATGCACTCAGATACTTTCCAAAAGAGTGGCACGTAACTCTCGCTCCTGAATTTGCCCGGGAGCTGAATGAAACAGGGCGGATCTACATGTACCGCTTCCGGCCAACCTATGAGATGAGAGCCAGGCCGATAAGTGAATATCCTGCGGAAACACCACAGGCAGCAGCTATCATGCTAATGATCCAGAACAACCTGGATAATGCCGTTGCACAGCACCCCGAGGAGCTGATAACTTATGGTGGTAACGGAGCTGTTTTCCAGAACTGGGCACAATACCTGATCACAATGAAGTACTTGTCGGAAATGACAGAGCAGCAGACTCTTGTGCTTTATTCCGGTCATCCCCTTGGTCTCTTCCCGTCTCATCCCGATGCTCCGAGAGTGGTAGTGACCAACGGCATGGTTATTCCCAACTACAGTTCGCAGGATGATTA
>JAOZRM010000378.1 GCA_029940175.1 Candidatus Sabulitectum sp.
TACCCCATCAACTATCACCCTCAGGCATTTGGCAGGACTGGGGGAGAAGCAATTTGGGAAACAATAACTCATCCTGCCCCCGACACCACTATTAACTATCTCCCCTACAGTTACCGCATCCCTTCACCTGGTGAATTCAGAATGCTGTGCAACATCGGTCTTCTAAGAGGAGCAAAGGGAGTATTCCCATTCAGCCTCAGAAGCTATGACGGATGGAAGAATGGTAAGCTTGAGCATCACGATACAGGTCTCCTTGATGAAGACCTTATTCCCTTTGATGCCCCATATGAAGACTGGGTTTACAGGGAAAGACCAGTAGAAGATTACTACTACGCTCCACCGGATACCATTCCACCCTGGACCGCAGCAGACGGAAGTGATTTTGATCCGCTGTATGACCTTCCCGATAGACCAGATACTGTTTTGAGCAGCCAGCAAAACACAGAGAATTTCCTGCTCTGGAAATTCGCAGCATACGGAAGATTATGGAACAGTGTAAGAGGTACTTTCGGGCAGATTGCCAGAGTTGCTCCTGAACTCTCCGGTCTCTGGTGGTGGTATGACGATAACCACTATGATGATGCAGATATCATTTATGATGGAACTGAACCACAGTACTTTGCAGACCCTCATATCAGAGTGTTCACTGACAGCACTGAAACCGATTGTTATCTCTTCTATGTGAACCGGTTCTGCAGAGCAAACAACAATCCATACGAGATTACTATAAGTTTAGACAGTCTTCCTGAAGGAACATCAATTAGTGAATATGCACTTGATCACAGCAGAAGGTTCCTGATTGAGGGTTCATTCACCCGCCCTTCAATGTATTCATTTCTTGACACCCTTGATGCAGGTGAAGCCAGACTGCTGCAGATGATAGATACTGATTCCCTACAGTATGCAGATATCAGAATCACAGACCCTGATTTATTCGTCGTACTGCCGTATGACAGCGATACCCTTTCAGATTACCGGAGCTGTCCTGGTACGCCAGTAGCCATTCATGCCAGTTTCTACAACATGGGTATGGACTCTCTCAATACTATTTTTGTGTACCTGAAAGACGAGACGAACGATGTGATGCTCGACACAGCCAGGGTGAGTTTCGACGGTCTCAGTGTCAGTTCCTGCTATGAGCAGGACAGGGCTGAGGCTGTGTTCGTCTGGACTCCGGACTCTACAGAAATAGGAGTTCACAGACTCAGAGTCTTTACTCAAGACCTTCTTGAACCGGATACCACCGATAACAGTGCCACTCTTGTTTACATGGTTGATCCGCGTGATTATGCCACAGAAATACTTGATGACCCCTGGGACATGACAGAAGCCACCACAAGTATTCCTGACTGGTACACAAATGACATTGATACTCTTAC
>JAOZRM010000379.1 GCA_029940175.1 Candidatus Sabulitectum sp.
AGATATGAATGGAAACCTGTACGTGGTTCAGCGGCACACTCCTGAATACAGAATTTTCTGCAACACAGCTGAAGGAGTAGCATTTGATACTCTCTCTCTTGATCTTCCTGCTGTTGAAAAGACCGAATATGAAATATCTCTTGAAAAGCAATACATAGAAGAGTACCTCACCGGAATGGGAACCTCAAATGTAATGCAGTGGATCTACGAACCACATTCCTGGAAAGATCCCATAGCAGGAATCTGGCTAGGCTGGGAAGGTAATCTGTGGGTACTGCGAGGTGTGGAGGAAAACCCTGTATTTGATGTGTGGAGTATTCCTGAAGGGGACTATCTGTATAGAGCAGAACTGAACGTTGAAATTCCTCCCACTGAATTCCTTACTTTCTACATTAATCCTTACTGTAAAGGCTTTCTTGCCGTGCATGAAGATGAGGCAATGGTTCAGAGAATACTCCTGATAGAGGAAGAATAGCAATGATCGTTGCTCTAATTCTCTTGCTTACTCTCCTCCTGCCATCTGTGTACGGAGACATACCAGACCATGTGTTGAGTTCAGACTCCTATAGAGAAATTGAGTATCCCGGTGATGATTGCCTGTTGGAAGTGCAGTTTTCACGTGCGGATTCCATATTCAATTGTTTCGGTTACACGATCAATGAGGGCATCACTGATTTCTGGGTTATTGAGATCAACTGTTCGGGGGTCGTCATCAGTCGGCAACCCCGTTCATCTCCTGAGGACTTTGGTGTGGATGAAAGCACAGAGTTTCTTCTGCCTCTGGAGAACGGAAGTTCTCTGTTTGCCGGCAGTGAATGTCTGAATGAACAGACAATAGGCATAACTGAATTGGTGGATACACTTGGCAATACACTCTGGAGAAGAACAGACTGGTACAACGACCACACTGCATTCTCCTCTGCATTACAAACAGAAGATGGCAGTTTTCTGGTGGGCGGCTGGACTGGTGAGGAAATATCCCTGGGAGCAATCGAGACAAATGCTCTTCTTGTTCTTGTTTCCTCTGATGGAAATCAAATAACCGCCACAGAACTTCTCGCCCATGGTGACCAGTATGTTGAGAAAATTGCTCTAACAAATTCTGAATATGTGGTGGTTATCGGCACCGTGATTCAACCGGGCATGGAATGTTCTGATGTATTTTTCTGGAAGATTGATCTACGCAAACTGCAGTAATCCCGGAAACAGATATGAGAATTTGATGGAAAAAAACAGCCGGTAAAAAATTATCTCTCGAGCTTTCTGTACACATACCTGTGGGGACGATCAGCAACAGTACCCAGTTTCTTTCTACGATATTCCGCGTACTCGCTCCAGTTCCCGTCAAACCAGATGATCTCACCGTCTTCAAAGGCAA
>JAOZRM010000218.1 GCA_029940175.1 Candidatus Sabulitectum sp.
CAGAGATATTGGCCAGTCCCTTAATATTCCCGCAGTTGCAGACAACATACGCAGAACCCGAGCAGGGATATTCAGTATCAGTGATGCTTCAAAACTTGAGAACGATGCAGGATCCATGCTTTCCATGACAGAAGCAATGTACGGCTATCCAAGGATTGCAGTTACATCTTCCCAGGCTAAAGGAATTTTTCACGGCAACTCTTTTCCAGCAGAGATATACGGTACTGCAGTAGCTGTGGATCAGGAAGGTAATCTACTGTCAGTGGGTGTAGGAAATGGAGTGATATTTCAACCCAAAGTTGTTCTGGCAAGTGAGGTAGTTAATTGAAGCTCGCGGCTCTAGGTGCTTTTGACGGTCTGCATAAGGGGCACATGAAGGTTATTGGTGCTGCTGGATCCAATGGTGGAGTCGTATTTTTTGAGCCCCTTCCCAGACAGATGTTTGGTGGGCTTTCATGGAGAAAGCGACTTACAACTCCTGCAGAGCGTTATGAATTGTTGCGAGACAACGGAATATCTAGTATTATTACGCTTCCGTTTGACGGGATTACTGCGGCCACCACACCGCAGGATTTCACCAGACTACTGATTGAGATCGGCTTGTTTAACGGTTTTGTGGTCGGGTACGACTTTCGGTTTGGCAGTGAAGCATCAGGTAACACTGTTACACTGAGGGAGGCTCTTCATCATTCGGGTTTTTCTGTTACAGTGGTAGACCCTGAAGATGTTGGAGGAGTACCTGTTAAAAGCGAGAGGATACGAGAACTTCTGCTTGAAGGTGATTTGAGCAGAGCTTCTGATCTTCTTGGTCGGGTCTATGGAGCAACCGGTGTTGTTTCCAGAGGCAGGGGAGTGGGCAGTACTCTGGGGTTTCCAACTCTGAACATCAGAGTCCCGGAATCAAAGCTGCTTCCTATGCCGGGAAGCTACGCGACCTTCGCCAGGATAGGTTGCAAAAGACTCGAGGCAGTGGCATTCGTGGTTCCGGAAAGGAACCTTGTTGAGGTACACGTGCCCTCTATTGAAGGAGATTATTACGGTGCTCAGGCATCTGTTGAATTTGTATCCTTCGTCAGGGCGCCTGTTCTTTTTGATTCGGAAGAAATGTTGAAGAAAATGATAAAAAACGATCTTGAAAGATCAATGGAGGTTTTGAGAGAATGGTAACCAATGAGCGCAAAAAAGAACTGACGATTCAATATGGTGGCAGTGAGGCAAACACAGGTAGAACAGAGGTGCAGATCGCTATTCACACAGAAAGAATCAAGCAGCTTACCGAGCATTCAAAGGCAAATCCCAAGGATAATAATTTCCGCAGAGGTTTGCTGATGCTTGTTGGAAAGAGGCGTCGTCTTTTGAACTACTTGATTGCCACAGATGTTGACAGGTATAGAAAAGTTATCAAGGATCTTGGTCTCAGACGATAACAAGAGCCAGAGATTCAATCGTAAAAGTGCACAGACAAACGGTCTGTAGACTAAGTTAGAATACGTAAGGAAAGTATGAAAACAATCGTTGAAGAAATGATCGCAGGAAGAAAATTAACATTAGAAACAGGGCGCATGGCCAAGCAGGCTCATGGATCTGTTTACATTCAGTACGGGGATTCTGCTATTCTTGTTGCTGCCTGCAGTGAGCCTGCAAGCCGCGACCTTGGCTTTTTTCCTCTTACAATAGAGTATCGTGAAAGAACATATGCTGCTGGTAAAATACCCGGTGGATTTTTCAAAAGAGAAGGGCGCCCAAGTGAGAAGGAAGTTCTTACAGCCCGACTTATCGACAGACCCCTCAGACCTCTCTTTCCGGAAGGCTTCAAGGATGAGACACAGGTTTACTGCCTTGTTCTCAGCTCTGATGGTGAAAACGACCCAAGTCTTCTCGGTTTGATCGGTGGGTCTGCTGCACTTATGATATCCGATGTCCCATGGGACGGTCCAGTAAGCGCAATCAGAGTCGGTCGTGTTGAAGGTGAGATTGTTCTTAATCCCACTGTTGAACAGCTTGAAGTAAGTGACCTTGAACTTGTTGTTGCGGTTCAGGGGCGTGATGTAGTTATGCTTGAAGGCCATTGCAATGAGCTTTCTGAAGATGTAATTGCAGAAGCTATTGGAATGGCAGCAGAAGAAGCAGCAAAGATTAATGAGCTTCAGGTTAAGCTTCAGGAACTTGTAGGTGTTCCAAAGAAGGAAGTAATAATTCCTCTGCTGCCCGAGGGGCTTTACGAGGATATAGTTCTTCCTATCATGAAGGAAGAACTGGGAGCTGTTTACGGTAAGGGTAACAAAGAAAACATGGCAGCTGCCCTGTCTAACACAAAAGAACGTGCAGCAGTTGTTGTTTCTGAGAAATATGATGTTGAGCCTGATGATGCTCAGTGGAAGAGTGATATAAAGAAGGCAGTTTACAAGGCAGAGAAAGAATATGTTCGTTCAAGACTTCTTGCAGACGGAATTCGTTACGATGGCCGTGAGCGCACCGAGGTAAGAGAGTTAACTTGTGAGGTTGGGGTTCTTCCCAGAACACACGGTTCAGCTCTTTTTACAAGAGGCGAAACACAGGCTCTGGTAACTACTACTCTTGGCGGAGAAAGGGATGAACAGCGTATTGATGCACTTCTTGGCGAGTACAAGAAGAACTTCATGCTTCATTACAACTTCCCTAGCTTCAGTGTTGGAGAAGTCAGGCCGGTAAGAGGTCCAGGCAGACGCGAGATAGGCCATGGCCACCTTGCTGAAACAGCAGTTGAAGTTGTTCTTCCGGAAGATTTCCCTTACACCGTCCGTGTTGTTTCGGATATTCTGGAATCAAATGGATCATCATCCCAGGCGACAGTATGCGGTGCATCTCTCTGCCTCATGGATGCCGGTGTTCCGATCAAATCCAATGTTGCAGGTATCGCACTTGGACTTGTAACCGATGGCAAACGTTCAATTGTTCTTTCTGATATTGCCGGTGTTGAAGACCACCTTGGTGACATGGACCTCAAGATTGCTGGAACATCAAATGGTGTTACTGCAATTCAGATGGATCTTAAGGTTGAAGGTGTGTCTCAGGAACTGCTTGTTGGAGCATTCAACCAGGGAAGAGATAACAGGCTTCATATTCTCGAGAGTATGGATGCCTGCATCAGCAAGCCTCGTACAGATCTCAGTAAGTATGCACCACGTATCATTACTGTTCAGATCGACAAGGAAAAGATAGGCAAGCTGATTGGCCCTGGTGGTAAAAATATCAGATTCGTTACAGAAGAATCCGGTGCGGAGATCAACATTGATGACTCAGGTCTTGTTACTGTTCTTACAAATGATGGCGACAAAGCCGATCATGCTCTCAAGCTTATCGATCAGTTCGTTGGAACAGCTAAGATTGGTAAAGTATACGAGGGAACTGTGGTCAGTATTCAGACATTCGGAGCTTTTGTTGAGATCATGCCGGGAACTGACGGTCTCGTTCACATCAGTAACATCAGCAAGGACCGTGTAAGTGACGTTTCCGATGTTCTGAAGCGTGGACAGAAAGTTAGAGTTAAAGTCAACAAGATCAGAGATGACGGAAAGATCGACCTCAATATGAAGGATGTTGATCAGACCGGAGACTCCGAGGAATAATATTGCAGAGGGCGGCCCTCCGGCCGCCCTTTACAATTACGGGAAGTTTATGGCAACAATCCTGGTAAAACCAGTGGAGGGTCATGAGGATCTTCCATTACCTGAACCTGCTACTGCTCACTCTGCAGGAGTTGATCTTCGTGCGGCAATAGAAGATCTGATATCAATTCCCCCCGGAGAAAATGTCCTGGTTCCAACTGGAATCACCGTTGCTATTCCTATGGGTTACGAATGGCAGATAAGGCCAAGGAGTGGACTGGCCCTTAAACACGGAATTACTGTTCTCAACTCTCCCGGTACCATAGATTCAGACTACAGAGGCCCAGTTGGTGTTATTCTGGTAAACCATGGGTCTGAGGCTTTTCAGATAAACAGAGGCGACCGCATTGCTCAGGCAGTTCTGGCATCCGTGGAGCCAGTTGAACTGGAAGTCGTTGAGAGTCTTCCTGGATCAGGAAGAGGGGAGGGTGGTTTTGGCCATACGGGGACTTAAATTTTCAGCTTTTTTATCTATTCTCATTTTTTTGTCCTGTGCTTACAGTTTCAGAGGTACTCTTCCGGAAAACATTAAATCTGTGCAGGTTGATCAGTTCAGAAGCAACGTGACAGAGTATGGGCTTGAACAGGAAATAACATCCCTGGTAATTGAATCAATTGTTCGGGATGGCAGGCTCTCTATTCAGAACGAATCTCCTGACACCCGTATCACCGGTTCTGTTACCTACTTTTCACGTAGTGCAGTGACATATACAGGTGGCGAGGAAGTGGAGCAGTACAAACTTGAATTGAGAGTTTCTGTGTCTATGGATAACACTGAAGATAATGAGTACATTATAAGGGACGAAGTTGTTTCTGAGTGGTTACTGTATGACCCATCCGCAGAAACACTGGATTCTGCAAAGCAGAGGCTCATAGTCCTGGTGTCAGATTCCGTGGTTCGCAGATGCCTTTCAGGGTGGTAACCCTACGGTGATTCATCTGAATGTAATTGACTGGTCGTTTCAAGGAAATGAGGGTTTAGAGGGATGAGAAATGGAAAAATTGGATGCATGTTATGGATCATGCTCTTCTTAATAATTGCTTTATGGGGTTGGAAGTTATTTGATTTTTATGTGCTGAACCCGGCTGCTGTCAAAAAAGGCATGAATGAAACTATCGACCAGGTAGATAGAATTAACAACACCGCAGCCAAACAGGTGGAATTCAATAACCGATGGGCAGATTGGGAACGAACCTGTAATACTGCTTTTACATCGGCATCTTTTGTTGGAGATTCTTTCATTGTAAAGTGGGA
>JAOZRM010000043.1 GCA_029940175.1 Candidatus Sabulitectum sp.
TTCGAACAGCTCCGTCTCCACGGGACAGATATGCTGTTGCGACAAGGTAGTCTCCACCCATGTGAACCTCCAAACCACTACCAGTGGGAGGATCAATATCTGAATTGTTCCATTCGTTAAAGCCGTTCCACCAGTCAAGATGGTACTCTGCAAGCGCAGGCTCACCCACTTCGCTATTTTCAACCCATACATCTGTCATAAGAAGGTTTGACTCCATGGCAGCCATGGTTGCATGAGTCCAGCATGTTCCGCCCTGCTGACTCTTTACCGATGTGACATAATTCACTCCACCATAATCTCTCAAGTCGAATTGTGAAGGCAGCTGAAGTTGTGTCAGTGCCAGAAGAAATACAGCAATGTACATTAATAACCTCCGAATAGAATGAGAATCGGTTCCGGTAAGCCAGTACTTTCCAGACCGTACACTTGCGAGGAATATTTGTCTTTATATACTACAGTCATGAAGACACTGGTAGCTATTCCCGCACTGAACGAGGAGATCACCATCAAGCAGGTGATTTCCGCTATTCCAAGTCAGTTGCATGGTACTGAAGTAGAAGTCCTGCTTGTAGACGATGGTTCCACTGATTCTACAGTATCAAAAGCCCGGGAAGCAGGAGCGTATGTGATTTCTCACGGCAGAAACATGGGTCTGGGTACTGCTTTCCGAACCATGCTCTCATACGCCAGGGAAAAAGGGTTCCACTTCATGGCCACAATGGATGCAGATGGGCAGTTCAACCCTGAGGATCTTCCCGCCATTACAAGGCCTGTGATTGCCGACGAAACAGATTTTTCCACAGCCAGCAGATTCATGGATCCCTCACTGGTTCCTGATATGCCTGCTTTAAAGAAATGGGGCAATGCAAGAGTTGCAAAACTTGTGAGTAACCTTGCAAATACACAAATTCATGACGCTACATGCGGCTTCCGGGTTTACGGCCCGAAGGCACTGGACAGGGTAGCTTGTTTCAGCAGATTCACCTACACCCAGGAAGTGCTCATAGATATCGCGCGGAAGGGTCTCCGAATAAAGGAAATCCCAACAAAGATCCGAGGAGAAAGAGAACACGGAGAATCCAGGATTGCTTCGAATCTCTGGCGTTATGCCCACCTGTCTGTGGAAGCAATGTACTCTGTAGCCCATGGGCACTCCCCCTGGCGCTTTTACGGAACACCGGCATTCCTGCTTATAGGTATGGGCATTCTTCTTGATGTGTTTACCCTTTCCTGGTGGCTCATAACTGGAAGAATTTCTCCATTCACTGCTTTCGGAATTGGTGGTTTGTTCCTGATAACCTTCGGTATTCTTCTGGTTCTCTTCGCATCCATCGCAGATATTTCCTCTGCTAACAGGAAGATGCTTGAAGAGATCACCGCAATGGAGACCAGGCGAATCAGGCAGAAACTGAATACCACAGCCACTTAGACAGAGGAGACTTTTCAATGACTAATCCCTGGAACTCCACTGTTGGCACCGACGGCATGTGCTTCTGCAGGTTTTTAAAGAGGCTGATTAAGCCACTCTTCGGCGTTTTCCCGCGATTTGAAACCTTGTCTCACAAGATTGGAAACCAGAGAGTAACCTTCAAGCTCAAGTTCCTTTGAAATTCCTTCAGGAAATACCTCTGCGGACCTGGACAATCCAGCGGCAATGGTCACCTTCTGGGCTTCCACATGAAGATCCTTCACAAGATGACCCGGGGTTCGCATCTCTCTAACATCCACCAGAGCAGTGAAAGATGGATTAAGATGTTCTGTAGCCTGTGTTATGTGTTTCACATAGTCAGGTGTTTTGGATGGATCAAGCCAGAATCCCTTGAGAGTGATGTAAAGACGATTGACCCTCACATCAACACTGATCGAATAGTTCATGTTTGAAGCAATCAGCATACACAGCCCCCTTCTGTACACCACCTGAATTTCAAACTAGCTTAAGCAGATAGGAATGTCAACAGGTAATTCGATCTAATTTAGTCCTGCATATTGATTTATCAATCATTAATAACCGCCGAGTCATGGCATGTACCATCTAACAGCGAAAGACTGGTTCTTGTTTTCCAAGTCAGGAAGAACAATGATACAACCTGGAAATCGACTGTATTAACCAGGAGGTAAGTAATGAAGAGATCTGCTGAAGAGAAAAGCTATGAAAAACTGAGTCCGTTCGAGCTTAAAGACAAGCTCATTGCAATGGCTGAAAAAAAATCCGAGAGATTGATGCTCAATGCAGGAAGGGGCAATCCCAACTGGGTGGCCACAGTGTCCAGACATGCATTCTTTCTGCTGGGAAATTTTGCCATGGAAGAAGCCTACCGGATAATGAGCCGTCCTGGCCTAGCCGGTGCACCTGTTCCCACAGGGTCAGCTGATCGCCTGAGGCAGTTCTGCTTAATACGCAGCGAAATACGGGGAGCACAGTTCCTGTCGGATGCCTTGAATCATGTAACAGATGAGATGGGTCTGAACGATGACGAATTCGTTGGCGAGATGGTTGATGCCATCCTTGGAGATCACTACCCCACACCGGACAGGGCTCTGGTAAACGCGGAAAAAATAGTCAGAGCATACCTGAATGTTGTCATGTGTGACTCCCGGCCACCGGACGGGACCATGGACATTTTTCTTACTGAGGGTGGAACAGCGGCAATGACATACATCTTCAATACCCTGCGTGAGAACCATCTTCTGAAAAAAGGTGACAAAATTGCACTGGGAACCCCCATATTCACCCCCTACCTGGAGATCCCTGTTCTTAACGACTACGAACTTGTTATCGTTGATGTCCAACAGAATGAAGAGAAAGACTGGCAGTACACAGATGATGAAATTGCAAAGCTGGCGGATCCTGACATCAAGGCTTTCTTCCTTGTTAACCCGTCTAATCCATCTTCTGTAAGCATTGCTGAGAATTCACTTCAAAAAATCGCCGACCTTGTTCAGAACAAGAGAAAAGATTTGATCCTTCTCACGGATGATGTCTACGGTACTTTCGTGAACGGTTTCAGATCACTGGCCGCAATAGCACCTGAGAATACCATTCTTGTTTACTCCTACTCCAAATACTTCGGAGCCACCGGTTGGAGACTTGGTGCCATTGGCATCAACCGGAGCAATGTTATGGATAAGATGATATCTGCTCTGCCGGATGATAAGAAGAAGGAACTTCATGAAAGATATGTAACCATCAGCCGAGATCCTGATTCAATAAAACTGATCGATCGCCTTGTTGCAGACAGCAGAACGGTTGCTCTTAACCACACTGCAGGTCTCTCTACTCCTCAACAGGTTATGATGGTGCTGTTCAGTCTTCAGGAGCTTCTTGATCTGGAAAGCAGGCTTTATCGCAAAGAAGTTCAGGAGGTGGTGAAGGAAAGATACAACACCCTTTACTCTGCCCTTGGTGAACCAGTGGTAGAACTTACCTGCTACGCCAGATACTACACAACCATAGACATTCACAAACTTGCTCTGAAGAGGCATGGTGCAGAATTTGCAAAGTGGCTGGAGAACTCCCACGAGCCAATTGATTTTGTCTGGAGACTTGCTGACGAGAAAGATGTTGTTCTGATGGATGGTGGTGGATTCGCAGCTCCTGAGATGTCGGTGCGTGTCTCTCTGGCGAATCTAAACAAGGCAGACTACAATAAAATTGGACATGCGATCAGTGACCTGCTTGAGGATTATGTGAAAGAATGGAAGGCAGGTAAGTAATGGTAATGGGAATACTTCACGGAATTGCCGAGATATGCCGTAACAATCCCTCTATTCTTCTCTTTGCTGCTCTGGCTGGAGGTTACGCATTTGGCAAGATTAAATTCGGTACCTTCTCGTTCGGCTCCACAACAGGTGTTCTGCTGGTAGCCATTGTAATGGGAGCAATCCTTCTAAAAAATACAACCTTCCAGCTGGGAATAATCAAAACAGTATCTTTTGGATTGTTCATCTTCACCATCGGGTACAAGGTGGGACCCGATTTTGTGGGCGGATTGAAACGCGGTGGCAAGCAGTACATTGCAGTAGCCATTTTCTTTAGCACTGTAGCCATGGGCGTTGCGTTCTCCGTGGCTAAACTCTTCCATCTGAATGGTGCCTACGGTGCGGGAATCGTAGCAGGCGCGCTTACCCAGTCTGCAGTTATAGGAACAGCGGACGGGGCAATAATGCAGCTTCAATCCGGAGCTCAAACCCTTGCTCTGAATCTGAAATCCGATGTAGCTGTAGCTTACGCGGTAACTTACATATTCGGAACAGCGGGATTGATCCTGCTTTTGAAGATACTTCCCAAAATGTGGAAAATCGATCTGAAAAAAAGTGCCAAAGAAGAAGAAAGACAGATGGGTTCATCGGCAGAAGAAGACACGATAGAATCCTTCCACTGGTCAAAACTTGTTGTTCCCAGAGCATTCACCGTAACCCATGATTCCTCCATTGGAAAAGCTGCATCAGATATAGAGGCCTGCTTTTCGGGCAGTGTGGCAATTGAGAAACTGGAAAGGAAAGGAAAACTGTTCGACCAGGTACCGGGCAATACGGTGCTGCAAAAAGACGACACTGTTATTCTCACCGGTCGCAGATCCGATCTTCTGGATGCAGTCAGGCTGATAGGAGCAGAGGTGGATGAAAGCATTCTGGAAGGAATGCTGGGAGAGATCCTGGATGTCTGTGTTACTTCAAAGAAGTATGACGGGAAAACACTGGGCAGGGTATTCTCAGAAATTGGCCACGGTTGTTTCGTACACAGAATTCTGCGGCAGGCTCATGATCTGCCGGTAAACTCCGGGCTTAAGATCCATACAGGTGATGTTATCAAGGTTATGGGAGCAAGATCAGATGTTGAGAGGTTCATTAAAAACCTTGGCTACGCCGAACGATCAACTGCAGTTACCGATCTGGTTGCAGTGGGGATAGGCATCATTATGGGCACGCTTATCGGCCTGCTCTCTGTGACAGTTGGTGGTGTTCCGGTCACCCTTGGTGCTGGTGGAGGTGTTCTGGTAAGCGGGTTGTTCTTCGGCTGGCTAAGGTCAAGAAAACCAGTCTGGGGGCAGATACCGATCCCGGCTCAATGGATATTTACAGATCTGGGATTGAATTTCTTCATAGCATGCGTGGGTCTTACTGCAGGCCCCAGGGCTCTGGCAGCCCTGAAGCAGGCTGGCCCTGAAATACTTCTTGCCGGCATTGTTTTAACAATTGTTCCACATGTTCTTACCTGGACATTCGGTCTCTACTCACTCAAGCTGAATCCTGTTCTGCTCCTTGGTGCAATGACCGGTGCAGGTACATGTACGGCTGCATTGAACTCGGTGAAGGATGACTGTGGCAGCACACTACCTGTTATCGGTTACACGGTTCCATATGCCATAGGTAATGTTCTTCTTACAGTGATGGGTGCTCTTATAGTGAATATCATTTAAATTCTGATGCCGGGAAAGGAGTCTGCCAACCGGCAGGCTCCTTTTGTATAATACCGGCTTCAATTTAAACAGAACGGAGAAAACAAATGAATATTCTGCTGATCATAATTCCAGTTGTTCTTATTCTTATCAAGCTTCTAACCTCAAGATCCGACATAAATGGAGTTCTGGCGAAAGAGCTTCTTGCAAACGGCGGAAAAGTCATTGATGTAAGATCGCAGCCTGAATACAGGAATGGTCACATAAAGAACTCCATCAACATCCCTCTTGCGGATATACTGATCGGTGCGCGAGAGCATGGATTTCAAAAAGACACACCTGTCATTCTTTACTGTGACAGTGGAGCAAGATCAGCCAGTGCAAAAAGATTTCTGGTGAAAGAAGGCTACACAAGTGTATTCAACGGTGGATCTCTGCGAAAGATGAGTAAACTCCAGGGCTGATTCCAATCAGGCAGGCAGTCCAGGGGGAGCTTGACAGTGCATGGGAATGAAGTATAAAGTATTGTGGAGCAACAATCAGGCAAGGGGTGAATTTGAAACAAATAGTGGAAAAGTATCAGAGCATGTCAAACAGAAACAGATCTTTCGATATAAAGTTCTGGCAGAATGCGGGTACCAAAGCTATTTTGGAAGCAGCATGGGAGATGTTGCAGGACTACTATTTACTAAGAGGTAAAGATGCTTCTGAACTCCGACTTCAAAGAACTGTTGAGGCTTTTCGAAAAACACAGAGTTAGATATCTGATTGTCGGCGGGTATGCTGTTATGAAATACAGCGAACCAAGGTTCACCAAAGATATTGATTTCTGGATTGCGGTTGACCCGGATAATTCAAAAGCTGTGTTTACAGCTTTAGGAGAGTTCGGCGCCCCTCTCACTGGTTTATGTGCAGAAGACTTCACAGACTGTGAATCTTTCTACCAGATGGGCACGCCTCCCATTCGCGTAGACATAATGATGTCTATTCCAGGGGGAAATTTTGAAAAAGCATGGCTTAACAAGGAAGTTATTGAAATTGATTCTATCAAACTTCTCTTTATTTCCAAACTTGACTTGATCAAAACCAAAGAAGCCAGTAGAAGACCTCAGGATTTGATTGATCTTACCAGGCTCCATGAAACCGATTAGATAATTTCACCTCTATGAACCAGCACTCCAGAGGAATTGCTGGAATGTGAAGTATTGCATTCTGGGAAAAATGTGGTAGTTTTCCGCTTGAATACATTTATACATTTTCCAGAATTTAATACAGTCAGGTTGTTGAAAATGATCGTTAGCAGTTATGTGCTTCTTTTAGTTGGCTTCGTTCTTCTTGTGCTGGGTGGAGACTATCTTATTAAGGGTGGAAGCCGCCTTTCGGCTCTTCTGGGTGTATCACCGCTTCTTATCGGTCTGGGCATCGCGGCATTTGGAACCAGCGCCCCGGAGGCAGCGGTTTCTATCAAAGCTGCACTCAGCGATCACTCCGCAGTATCAATTGGTAATGTCCTTGGAAGCAACATAGCCAACATCGGCCTTGCAATTGGCCTGGCTCTTCTGCTGTTCGGCATAAAAGGAAACCACAGAAAACTGTGGAAGGAAGTCGCATTCGGCTTTGCGGCTACACTCCTTCTTCTTGTTCTGTCCATTACCCCTTTCTTCAGAGAGGGAAACAACGGGTTGAACCGGATTGCCGGCTGGGTTCTTCTGTTCTTCTTCGCCGGATATCTCTTTCACCTTTTCAGGATGAGCCGGTCAGACAAAAAAAATAATCAGCAGGAGGATCTTGATCATGTCAAGAATCGTCCTCTGGAATATGTAAAGTCAATACTGATGACTCTTGGCGGCATTGCTGGTGTTATTTTCGGTGGAAGTTTTGTTGTTGATCACGCTGTTGTTATTGCTGGGTCCTGGGGAATTTCACAAACCCTTATCAGTGTAACTATTGTCGCACTGGGAACATCTCTGCCGGAAATAGTGGTTTCGATAATTGCAGTACGCAAAAACCACTGGGACATGGCTCTTGGCAATATTCTGGGAAGCAACCTTTTCAATATTCTGTTCGTTCTGGGTACAACTGCTGCGATCAAACCAATGGAATTCTCGAATTTCAACCAACTGGTTTTGCCTGATCTGTTCATTACCATGGGAATTACAGTTATGCTTTTCTTCATGCTAATGCGTAAAGGCAGAAATACGGACTCTATTAAAAAGAGCAGGCTGCTCGGTGCTTTTCTGCTGGCAGCATACATTGCTTACATAGCATTTGCCATTATTCGCTGATATACTGAACTATCTTAAAACAGTCACTTTTGCCGTAGCGGGAGTCTGCCTGGCACATCTGGCAAAGATAAGGTAAATACCACTGGGGCGTGTTTCCGTATTCCAGTGTAAGGAATGAGTACCAGGGGAAAGATAACCATCAACAAGAGAGGCAATTTTTCTGCCTGCCATGTCGTACACAAAAACATCAGTTTCGCCACCGGCAACGGTGATATCAATGGTCATCTGACCTGAAGTACAGGGATTGGGTCTTGGCCATCCCAGTACAGTGGGAATACTGTAAAGAGTTCCATTACTGTATCCCGGAGTAGGTGTTTCCAGAATGCGCCACTGGCCCCCGTCGGGGAATCTGCCAAATGAAACATCCGGCAACTGAGCATCAAACTGAACCTCTTCTATTGTGGAAATGTATGGAGTATCACCATTTCCCGGCACAATTCTACCCAGTTTAAAACTGTCACCCCCACCGGACAACCTGAAAGGCAGGTGGGTGCCCTCCTTCCACCGGTCACCATCAGCCCAGAAAAGCATGAAATCACCTGCAGGGATCATTGTACCCCTGGGAACAGACCAGGGCTCCGCTGCGGAAGAATCCGATTCGAAGAATACAAGAACTCCGGCATCAATATCATATCCTGTACCGTTGTAAATTTCTATCCAGTCGGAAGACCTGCCCCAGTCATCAAAAATTGTAACTGTATTGATCGCCATGATCTCGTTCACAGCAAGACCAGCAAATCTTGTGGGAAAGAAGTTTGCTCCCATGTCCCGTCTGCTGTTATCCGGATCTGTCAGATCAGGATCTCCGGAATTGATGCAGGGAGAGTTCCAGAGGGGAAAGAAGTCAACTGTGAGCTCAGGATCACCCTGAAGGTTTCCTGTACCTTCCAGCTCCTCGGTATTCGAGATAGACCAGGTTGTTGAAACAACCCCCTGATCAACCCTGACCGGCTGAGAACACTCAGTGAATACTGAGTTGGATACAGCGGCAAAACCTCCTCCCATACCCGCAGTCTTCTCGTAGGAATGAACAGCGGTCTCACATGAAGAGAAAACTATTCCAGTTCCCTGAACTGCTGCACCATCTTTGACCCCAATACCAATGGGACACTGGGTGATAACACAGTTCTCGATCTGAACCAGAGAACCACTTCCGCTACCGCCTGTAGGGGCTCCAATAGAGAAACCCTTGTCTGTTGAATTTGAGAGTCTTGTGTTTGCTATCGTAACAGAAGAGGCATTCATGTCGATACAGTCTCCATCAATATCTTCCACTGTGCATCCATCAACCAGAAACTGTCCGTCTGAACAGAGATGAAACTCAATGCCGTCCATGCTGGAGGCCACTGGGTCATACAGATTGATAAAATCAGAATCGGTGATGCTTGTACTCTCTCCATCCTGAATGAAGAATAGCTCTCCTCTGTTGTTAATGAACCGGCAACTGTCTATTTGGGCATTGCCACCGATGAGTTTAACACAGCACCAGTTATTCCGGAAAGAAGAATTCTCAAGAGAAATCTCCGATGAATGACCGGAGAGAGCGGCAAAGTCAGTACCTGGAGATGAAGCATATCCTCTGGAACCTGTAACACTGGTGTACTCCATGGAAACGGAACCACTCAATACCCGTATTCCACCCCAGCCGGCTGGAGTATTCTCTGCCATGAAGAATACCGAGTCTTCTAACGTGCCCTGAGAATTAAGGGTACCAAGGCAGTTAACGGCACCATCATCAGACATGAGTACTGTTACACCGGGCTGAATGGTCAGTGTTCCGTTCTGTGGAATTGTCACTTCCCCCTGAAACATGTAGGGAGAAAAAACTGAGTAGAGAACCGTGTTCTGGCCAAGAGTTCCGGAAAGTGTGGTAGGTTCTACAACAGTGAAAGGATTGTACCTGGGAGTTGCCTCGGTAACACGCCATCCCACTTGAACTTCTGCCTCAACTGTCCAGTAGTACCCGCCCGGGGCAAGGCCGGTAATGGTGTAGGTGGTATCCTCTATACCCTCCACCCGCAGGACCTCTAGAGTGGACGGCCCAAGGGTGTCATAAACAATTACATTGTATCTGGCTGGAGATCCCAGCGGGTCTTCCGTGGGAAGCCAACTCACCGAGAGATCCCCTGTGGAAAGAGTATCAGAACGCAGGGCTCTGAAAGGGAAGTACTTGTACTGGAATTGCCACTGAAGGTCGGTTCTTCTGAGAATCATGTTCGCCTTCAGCGAGTCACAAGCCTCATAAAAACCCGCCACATCTGTGCTGTCATAATTATCCTGAGATACAGACTGCTCTAGAACTGCTTTCAGAGAATCGGTCCAGAACTGAAGTTTCTCTTCAGTAAGAAAATTGTCATAGATTGTTTCCACCGAATCGATAAATGCATTTCTGAATTCAGGTACGATAAGGGTTCTTGCGTGAAGCGGGTTATCAAACCAGTTTTTGTTTGTACAGCCCCCGTAACCAACCCCCCAATATACCAGTACTTTGTCCACATCCCAGGGAAGCATAAACCATGAGCCTGTACCCTCTACATCGTTGTACAGATAGTAGTTATGGTAGTAGGTACTGAAATTCGCAAACGCCGCATTTATGGCAAGCATACGGATAAGCCCGGAAGGGCCATACATGTTAAATGTAGAATCCATGAACTCTTGAAAGTTCTCCGGTGTTGTGTACTCGGTGTTCTCAATCAGTGCGATAAGATCATTCATACCTGCGGACTCATTGGTTTTTTTCGACCACACGTTGAAAACATCATCGTAAATGTTAGCGCATGAACCATCAACCTGGGCTTTGTAAAGGTTTCCCTCTGTATCAAAATCATTTCTGGAAAGAAAAGCCTTGTTCACCGGTTCCAGAAGAATAAAGAGCCCTCTGTTATCACCATTCACAGTCAGATTAGCATGAGAAACCTGAAAACAGGGGAAACCCATTTCCATAAGAACTCTTGAAAAGAGCCATGACCTTGTGTAGGAATGATCCAGAAAATCGGCGTTGAAATTCCAGGCGGTTCTACCGTTTAGAGGTTGATCATTGGGAAATTCAATCCTGTATGACTTTTTCCTGAATCCCCTGGAGCTGTCTCCCCTGATACGCATGGTACAGTTTTCGTACACAACACCCATGTGTTCAACTGAACACGAGATGATAATCTCATCCTCCCAGTTTTCCATCATGGTCTGGAAATGATCCGGGGCACAGGTTACCTGGTACTGAGGTACAGAGGAAAAAAGAAAGAGGCTGAACATTACGATGAAATTCACAACGTCAGCCTCCTGTTCACATTAATAAATAGAGGAACCTACTCTGCCAGTCTTACTGTCTCTCTGGCAATCATGAGTTCTTCATTGGTGGGCACAAGCAGAACAGTAACTTTACTGTCCGGTTTGGATATCACACGCTCCACACCCTTGACCTCGTTTGCTTCCAGATCCAGTTTTATACCGAATACGTCCATATTATCACAAATCAGCTCACGAAGTTCCCAGCCGTTCTCACCAATGCCAGCTGTGAATACAATTGCATCAAGTGTTCCAAGGGTGGCGGCATAAGAACCAATGTACTTTTTCACTCTGTCTGCGAATATCTCGAAAGTGAGTTTGGCTCTCTGGTCACCTGCGAACATTTTCTCCTCGATATCCCTCATGTCCATGGATATCTCACTGAGTCCCAGAAGACCACTCTCTTTGTAAACCATTTTTTTCACCTGCTCCAGGGTCCAGCCCTTGTTCTCCATAAGGTCGAAGAGGATGGCAGGATCAACATCACCGGATCTTGTTCCCATTACAAGTCCGCAGAATGTTCCGTATCCAAGACTTGTATCGATTGATTTTCCACCCTTCACAGCTGTAATGGAGCAGCCGTTACCAAGATGACAGGTGATAATATTCAGTTCCTCGATAGGCTTACCGAGAATCTCCGCTGTTCGCTGAGCAACGAACTGATGGCTGGTTCCGTGGAACCCGTAACGACGCATACCGTAATCTTCGTAAAGCTTGTAAGGAAGAGCGTACATGTAATTAACCTGGGGCATGGTCTGATGGAAAGCGGTATCAAAAACAGCAACATTGGGAATGCCGGGGAGTTTCTTTATTGCAGCTTTTATACCCATTATATTGGCTGGATTGTGCAGAGGAGCCATATCGCTGACTTCCTCGAGACCACGAAGTACCTGATCATCAATGAGAACGGAACTTGTAAACTTTTCTCCACCGTGAACAACTCTGTGTCCGCAGGCGCCTATATCCTCCAGAGAAGAAATAGCACCGATCTCCGGATCAATAATTGTGGAAAGAACAAGATCAAGGCCGGTCTCATGGTCTGGGATTGGTCTGTCAATAACTGTCTTTTTCCCATTGCTTTTGTACTTCATCCGACCCTCACTCATACCGATACGCTCAAGGAGTCCGGAAGCGAGCATTTTCTCAGTATCACGGTCGATTATCTGAAATTTGATCGATGAACTTCCGCTGTTGATAACCAGAATTTTCATATCAAGCCTCTTGCTCTGTTTGAATTCAAATTACCGAAAAGGGGTTAAAAAATGTCGCTGGAACATACCATATTCTGCTCTGAATTCCAACTGATCCTCACCGTTTTCTTCTGATAGTTTCTAATACCGCAAACATGAAAGCCCATAAGCATGTAAACCTGTAATTGGTTATAAGAGAGCCGCTGAGCGCGGCAATAGTCAGTGCTGTAAACGATGCAGTAAGCCACAAGGCCAGTACCGTGTTCCTGGCCGAACGAGCCTTGATGGAAGTACGAAAGCTTCCGGCGATCCCACCTGCATAGAGAAGAGCGAGAACCACTGAACCTGAAAGCCCCATGCTCAACAGAAGCTGGAAGAAACTTCCATCAACGTAGGGAATGGAAACACGAACCAGCAGATCAGGTCTGAAGTAAGTGATCTTTGATCCAAAACCTGTTCCGAAAAGCAATGTTAACGGAGAAGCAGTCACAGTTCGAATGATCTCCCACCATGAGAGAAATCTGGCCCATAAAGACACATCTCCTGCAAGTCCTCCATCGGCACCACCGCTTCTGGCTGCAACATCTCCTGCGGAAAGAAGACCGGCTGCCGCAACAAAGGCAATTGAACCGCCAATAAATACAACAAGCAGGAATATCCGGGAAAGCAGTCTGCCAAACCTGAAGCCACCTTCCTCTACACGGCTCATGTCAGCAATGAAGGCCATAAGCGCACCTGCTGCAACTGCAAGCCACAGCGCTCTGGACTGTCCAAGAAGAATTGCTGCACCCATTATGAGCAAGGCTGCAATTCCTGGAAGAATCGGAACAGCCTTGTGTTTTTTCCAGAGAAGCATAGCCAGTAGAAAAAGACCCACAACAACCACGTTGACCTCTCGGGATGATACCCTGAGACCAGAGGTTGCTCTGAGGTAAACTCCCTCTCCGCCTGTATAACCTTTGAATATTATCCAGACAGCAGCCAGAGCAGAAGCAATGAGAAATGTTGTAACAAGAACTTTCATGTTCCTGCGATCTTTCAACATCCACATGGCTGGAAAAAAGAACATATAGCCCAGCATTGTTTTTAAGAATACAGCTGCTGACTCCGCATCTGAACCGGCTAGAAGACCACGAAAGAAGGCAAGAATGCCAAGTGCGATCAGCACTTTGATCAATCTTCCAGAATGGGTTGACCGCACTCTGCCATCTCCGTCTATAACAGCTCCGATCCACAGGAAAAATACCCAGAGCTGGAGAATATCATCTATTCCGATCCTGAAAGGCCCTGCATAAATGCTGAAACCTCCCAGAAAGGCAGTTGTAAATACAATCTGAACACCGAACAGCATGGCAGCAAGTCTCGGAGGGTAAGCAAGAAACATTCCCGCAAAAAGTGCTGCGATCAGGCCACCTGCAATTAGATAGATAGAGTCTGTAAGTACGCCGATGGCAACGAGAAGACCAATGACCACAAAACCGGCAAGTGCGGTTTTGTCTGTGGATTTACTCTGCAAGCTTAAATCCCGCTGCAGAAGCAACAGAAACAGCAGAAACCTCTGCTATCCAGTTCAGAAGATCAATATCAGATTGCCCAAAGGCTGCAACAGTGCTTGAGTCAAGGTCCAGCTCTCCAACCAGAATACCCTCCCGGATTACAGGAGCAACGAATTCACTCTTAACATCAGGACTGCAGGAAAGGTAGTTGGATTCCAGGCTCACATCATCAACAATGAATACAGACAGTGAGCTTGCCGCCTGGCCACAGATTCCTTCACCAAATCCAATTCTGGTGTGCTCGGTGGCAGCACCGGTATATGGGCCAAGAATAAGCTCTGAAGTGGAATCCGGATCAACAAGATAAAATCCCACCCAGTCATACCGGGAAACACTGTTTTTAAGCAGGTTACACACATTCTGGAGCTTATTCACTGCAGAGTCATCACTTTTAAGAATATCTGAAACAGTGGTTTTGATCAATTCAGTGGTCACTTGAATCACCAGTCTTTGCGGGGTCTTCCCTGGAATCTCTTGAGACCACCAGTGCAGTAACATCGTCCTCCTGGTCTCCGTAATCTCGAAATAGCTCTACCAGGTTGCCAATGGTTCCTATGATCGATTCTCCACACTCTCCGCAATGCCTGATAATGATACTACCCAGCCTGTCCACGCCGAATGGTTCTTCAGAAGGTGACATGGTTTCCGTGATACCATCGGTGTACAGAAGAAGCCTGCCTCCGGGAACAATATGAGCTTTACCCATCTGATATTCTGTTTCAGCCATAATACCAAGAATCAATCCACCGCAGTCCAGAGTATCAACAGTACTGTTCTCTCCATAATTACACAGCATTGGTGGATCATGACCTGCAGAACAATACTCGATCTCGCCGGTTTCAAGATCAATGAATGCAAGAAAGAAGGTAATGAAAGTAGCATCAGGCATCCTGTCACAGAGGGCTGTATTCAATCTTGATGTTGTGATATCAACAGACAGATCTTCCTTTAGAAGAGTACCAAGACTGGCCTGCAGTGCTGCCATTAACATTGCTGCAGCAGCTCCCTTGCCGGATACATCCGCAATAGCAACCGCAAGTCTGCCATCTGGAAGCTCAACCACATCGTAGTAATCACCACCCATTACCCTGGAGGGAATACTTACAGCTGCTAATTCCCACCCCGGAGGCTGGGGCAGACATCCAGGCAGCAGATCTTTCTGAATGCTCCTGGCAAGCTCCAGCTCCCTCTCAAGGGTTTGGCGCTGAAGTTTCTCTCCGAATAGCTGGGCACTCTGTATGGCCTGAGCGATCTGCCTTGTAAAACTGTCAAACAAGCCTCTGGTATACTCCACAAAAAAGAACTGCTTAACGCTGGCTGCGATTATTACTCCAAGTCTTTCACCTCTGACCTCAACAGGTGCCGCCACCATAGAAGCAATCCGAGTGAAGCCTCTGTCACCATTCTCAAGCTTTCGCAGAGAGCTTCTTCTGTAGTTGTTTATCATAAAACCATGACCGGTGGAATCAATTCTCCGCTCTACTCCTGTATACCACTTCTGTTCGAGATTTTCCAAAACCCTTTTAATTTCTCTTCCTTTACCGAAAGAGTAGTCGTCTGTACCGTCATTCAAATGAAACCAGCAGTAATCTGAATCGGTGAGTCTTGCTCCCAGTCGAACTGCAGCAGCTCCCAGCTGTTCAGGTTCAAAGCTTGAATGAAGGGTCTGGCTGAGATCCTGCAGGGTTCCCAGTTCTTTGTAGCGTTTCTCAAGAATTCTGGCTGTGGGAAGCTGCAGCAACATGGTAACAAAGGCAAAGAAAATGTAAATAGCCACAATGAGAATTACTGAAACGTCAAGACCGCCGGTACCCTGGAAAACATTTCCTGCCAGATAGTAATAAATGCCTTTACCCATAAGTACACATACAAATGTTGCCAGAAGAAGGAAAATTCTCATTTTTCTGGAAAGGTATTGAACCCATCTCTGGCAAAAACCCAGTCCTACTGCGGAAAAAAGCAGGAGCAGACTTGGAAGGTCGAGTTCGATCCCCCTGAATATCTCATCTGTGGAAGTCAGAACAAAATTCAGTCCGATCACATGCAACAGAGATGTAACGAAAGCAATTCCGACAGTAATTCTGTACAGCCAGACTGTGAAGGGAGTTCTGTCTATGTAGACAAATCCACGAACTGCCGCAAGAAGAATAAGAGACACAGCCAGAATAGCCAGACGGAACAGAGGAATCATTGTTACAGGACGCTCTTCTCCGTCCCTGGCACCGCGAAGTGTATCCATTCCAACAGAAGTATCCACGCTTGTAGAGGTAAGCACGGCGTCGATGAGAACTCCTGCAGCTGCACCTGTAACCCCGCCAATAGTTTCCAGGAATTGACCGGTTTGACCTGTAAAGGTGGAATCAACAAAACTCTGTACCTGACCGCTGCCAACCTCGGCTATGTTATCTATTTTTCTTCCAAGTTCCCTGACTCTTTCAGCTCTGTGAGAATTCTCGGGAAGAATTTCAGGGGAGTCAAGCACACCCACAAAACCTGTGAGACCCCAGAGAAGAACAATGGAAAAGAAACAGAGAACAAGCCTCCTGGAGAGGCTGAGCCCACTGAGAATCTCGCTGGCTCCAAGGTAGAAGAACAAACCCGCAACAACCATTAGAACACCTGAGGTGATTCTTGTAAGAGAGCTCCCGGATGAACTGGACGGAAGAATCACAATGAGCAGAGCAAGAACTATCAGAGCTGCTCTGAAAAACCTTTTTTTGTTGAAAAGCGAGAATCTGCCCATTTACTTAAGTCTCCCGACTATCTCTTCCTGTGATCCTGTAAAAATTGATCCGTCCACAAGATTCTTCATTTTGTAATTGCCAGAATTAATTTCTTCTGATCCAACTGTTACAACAAATGGTATTCTGTATCTTGATGCCTCATTGAACTGCTTTCCAAGCTTTTTCCCTGAAACATCCATCATCACTCGGAACCCGTTACTGCGTACTAATGCTGTTAAAAGACATGCTGCGGCAATCGCCTCTGGAGTGGCCACGGCAATGTACACGTCAGCGGTGGAAGCTTCTTTTACTCTATCGGGAATAAGTCCATAAGTTTCCAGGAAAAGAGTAAGAGTCAGCACTCCCAGCCCAAAACCGACACCTGATATCCTCTTGTTACCGAAAAGACCCACAAGGTTGTCGTATCTTCCCCCTCCACAGAGTGATCTCTTATTCTCTCCACCAGTATCCATAAGTTCAAACACAATACCCGTGTAGTAATCGAGGCCACGCACAACACCGGGAGAAAAAACTGCGCTGGGTATCCCCACCTCCTGAAGAAGCTTATTGAATTCCACTACTTCCTGAAATGCAGTACTACCGGTCATCAGGTCAACCAGCCATGGATCAGCAAGAGATTCAACCGATACAAGGGAAATTACCTGACTGGTTACACTGGAATCCCCTCCGCATGCTCCAAGAAGAAAATCAGCCCATTTGTCTGTGCTCATCTTATCGCGTTTATCAATTGCTGAAAATACCTCACCTGCAAGCTCATTACTCACACCGCACCGTGAAAGAGCGTCAGACATGAACCTTCTGCTGGACCAGCCAATCCTGTATATGGAAGACGGTGCCTTGAAGGAATCCATTATTCCCTGTAACACCAGAATCACTTCAAGTTCAGCCGCAAGGTTCTCGGAACCCAGAATATCCAGATTAAATTGAAGAAACTCGCGAACTCTGCCACGCTGGGGTCTCTCATATCTGTAACAAAGAGGCATAGAGAACCATCGTACAGGCAACTGCAGTTCCCCCTGGGCAGCCACCATACGGGCAAGAGATGGAGTCATCTCCGGGCGGAGAATTACTTCCCGCCCACCTCTGTCTTCAAAACAATAACTCTGCCTGCCCACAAGCTCACCACCGGATTTAGCAGCAAAAAGT
>JAOZRM010000380.1 GCA_029940175.1 Candidatus Sabulitectum sp.
CTCCATGATGAAATGGTCGGTGATAATCTTACCAGAAAACAGCTCGCTCAAAGACATGGAATCTCATCAGACAGAATAACACAGTGGCTGTGTCTGATGAAGCTACCAAAGGAAATTCAACAGAGGGTTCTCGCACTTGGTGACAACTGGAGCAAACGAATTGTCACTGAGCGTGAGCTGAGAAGACACTAATCTGCAAAGTGTATCTGCATGTTCTCTCCAATATTCCCCTCTCTTGACATAGCCCCCCCCCCTCCATCCCATATTCATCTGTAAACAATGAAAGTGGGGAAACACAATGGGATTAAGAGCAACAATTGTAGTACTAATCTGCCTTCTGACAACAACCGTTCTCACCCTGGCAGACAGTCCACCAGCAAACACAATACCGATTGTGGGATTAAAGCCCAGCTATGAGGAAATAGACACTGAATTCTTCTGCTTTCTCTCATGGCATCACTTTGACGGGCTGAGCAGACAGTTCTATGATGAAGAAGATATTCTGGAGAATGTTGTTCTGCCCGGTGACACAACAGGAATGATAACACTGGTAAACCCGAACAATCTCACATGGATAACTCAAGCTCATTCTCACATGTTTGCCATGGATACTGATTCTGCTTATGCAAGACCCGGATGGAAGGGCTACAGAATCAATGAAACCACTGCATGCACTTCTGATACTCTTCTTTCTAAAGAATCCACCGCCGATATGATTGATATGATGGAAGGTGTTGCAGAAGAACTGGAGACTCTTTTCAATGACCAGTCACACAGTGTCTGGTTCTACTACGGCTACGATGAAGCTCCTTCCCGTCAGTGGAACCGTATGGTTACAGACAGTATAGATCATGTTTATGCAGGCTACGACAACTTCATTCCAAGTCTTTTTACCCAGGAGATGGACAGCGTTTACCGGCCTGAACTTGAACTTGCCTCAGACAGTGCCTGGCAGCCCACTCTGGAAGAGGTGGACAAACGCGGTACTCTTTCATGGATGAACTACTACATTAAGCAGGAGGATTCAACAAGAGAAATTAACTACATCATCTCTTGCATGCACACAATAACAGACTGGGCGAATTATGATAATCGAACTGTTACAAACAACAACACCCCTCCCAGACCCACAGATCTGGCACAGGCTGTTAGATCAATGTTCTCAATGCAATATCAGGGTTACAACTCAGGCGGCATTCAGCCTGCCCCAGAGTCCAACAACCCAAGCTTCCTGGCTCTGGATGCTTATCCATTCAGGCTTGTGGGGACTAAATATCAGGTAGACAGCTCGTATACACAATTACTTGGTGACAGTCTTGAAACTTGGATGCTTGATCTCTATGAAGTGGGCATGGACTCCACCTTCATAACC
>JAOZRM010000381.1 GCA_029940175.1 Candidatus Sabulitectum sp.
CTTCTCTTAACTGCACAAATTTTGGTTCGCGGCGTAATCTGTTACGGGCGATGTTTCTGGCTATCAGCCTTACCCATCCTCCAAAATTGTACGGTTCTTTCAGGGTCGAGAGTTTAAGAAAGCTTCTTAACAGTGCTTCCTGGATCACATCCTCTGCATCATGACTGTTGCCTGTGAGCCCGGTGAGTTCGATGAGTATTCCAGCCCTGCACTGTTTTGCAAGCTCATTGAAAGCAGTCAAGTCACCAGCCTGTGCAGCTGCTACAAGTTCTCTTTCCGATTCAATCTCAGTTCTGATCATAAAATCCTCCATGCTATACCCCGATAACCCCGGAATACTGCAGAGGTTCGGTTTACCCGAAGATAAACTGTCTGAGACCCAGGTGAATGTAAGGGGTTGATAAATGATAGCAAAGGTCTGAGAAAACTGGTTCAGAATGAAAAAGAGAATGACCGGGGAACTGAAGTTGTAGAAGCAGTTATCATATCGTGCAGTACCCAAAAATTAACTCCCGCAATAAGATAGCAGAGAAAATGCTTAATGACCAACCATGGCGCTTCGACCGTGTCTCCCAACGAACTGTTTTCTGGTTCAATGCAACCATCGGTAACAAACTTATACCCCAGTCAAAGAAGACCTTCAGGAACCCCATAATTCAAGCAAAAGAGATGGCCCTCGAGATGGAGTTGAACAGCCTGAGCAGGGCAGAGCTGGCAAGAAAACTAGGAATTTCAAGAGCAAGGGTTACCCAGTTCCTGAATCTGTTGAAGCTGCCGAACGAATTGAAAGATGAGATTGAACGGATGGGGGATTACTGGGGGAGGAGATCGGTGACGGAGAGAATGTTACGCAAAGCTGTTTGAAGAATACTATCAGGCGGTTGACCCATAACCATCTATCTCTTGACAACAACTAAATATGATTCTATTGTCAATTAGTTAATGTAGTTTGGCAATAGTCACAAAATATCAGGAGTCATAAATGTTGTCACTCCTTATCTTCGTTCTCATTTCTGATTCGGCAGTAATCCACACTACAGTTGCAGACAGTTCTCATGTAGCGTTCATAGCCCAAACACCACTTTCCTGGACAACTGTTGAGTATGACAGTCTGCGGTACATCCGTTTTTCGGATTCTCCACTAACAGACAGCATTGGCTATCCGGAACTTCCCATGATTACCTGTTTTGTGGCTTTACCTGATAATGTAACTCCAGATATTGAATTCGCCTTTTCAAATGAAACAACTCAATCTGTGGCTCCTGTGTATCCCGCTCCTGCTCATGTGATCTCATATGAATACACTCCCGCTGTTGTGGATTCTTTCGTCCAGAATTCAACAGCATATTTATCAGATGAATTCTGGCCTT
>JAOZRM010000044.1:0-3216 GCA_029940175.1 Candidatus Sabulitectum sp.
TCTCGAAAGAAAACTTATTATACCGGATTTTACGGGCAGACCGATTTCTCCGCAATTTCCACACACAACTCCACCACTGGAATGAGACCAGCTGACGGCATTCTTGATCACAGCTCCGCAGGCTGCACAAGTGTCGGTTGAAAGGCCGTGACCTGAAAGTTTAAGAAGCCTGACCACTCCTCCGCAGATAACCGGCCATGGAGGAGCACCTGCTTCAAGAAGGCAGAAGACATTCTCAATGAGACGGTAAACAGGTCCGGATGGTTCATTCCCAAAGCTGACCACAGCAAGGAGCCAATCGGAGAACAAACCTGCTCCGGCAAAAGCTCTGAATTCCGTCCGGAGCTTGTCATTATGAAGAATAACACCAACCTCAGTGGCTGTGTCCAGTTCTCTACCCTCACGTCTGGCCAGTTGAAATTCACCCTGACTGAACAGTTCAATTCTGCCCAGGAACTTGCTCTTGGGTCGCAAAGCCCCTCTGACCATTGCAGAACCTCTGCCAAAATCAAGAGAATAAAGAGTCAGTATCAGAGAAGAATCGCTCCACCTGACCCGTCTCAGGACAAAGGCAGGGGTGGATACTCTCAATCCTTCTCCTTCTCCCCCGGGCTGACTTTCACAAAGAGAATTCGCTGACCACTTACCTTTTCAACGGTAAAAGTCCAGCCATCAATATCGTGAGCTTCTCCTGCTTCAGGAATGTGACCGAGCTGGTGAAAAACAAGGCCACCAACTGACTCGTAGTTCTCCTCTTCCTCAAAATCAGTATCAAGAAGATCATTCAGGTCATCAATCGGCAATCTTGCATCAACCTTGTAAGATCCGTTCCCTATCAGTCTGATCATTGGTTGCTCTGAATCAAATTCATCCCTGATCTCTCCAAAAACTTCCTCTACGATGTCTTCCATGGTGACTATCCCGGCAGTACCGCCGTATTCATCCACAACCACAGCCATGTGAATTCGGTTGGTTTGAAATTCAGCAAAAAGCTCGTCTATCCTCTTGAATTCCGGGACAAAGTAAGCCTCTCTGATAAGTTCCTGTAATTTAAACTCACCCTCTTCAGCATCCAGTGGAACTCCAAGTAGATCCTTAGCGTAAAGAACTCCAGCGATATCATCTATTATCTTCCTGTAAACAGGTATTCTGGAATGACCGGCTTTCTTAACCTGGGCAACAATACTGCCAATGTCATCACAAAGCTCAATACTATCCATATCAATTCTCGGAACCATTACCTCACGCACGATCTTGTCGGAAAACTCGAGAATAGAGTCCACCAGTTCCTGCTCTTTCTCCAGCTCTTCCTGGTCCCCTTTCTCTCGCCGCTGTTCAAGCCAGAGTGTATCAGGAGGTGTGTATGCCCAGTCATCCGAGGAGTTGTCTTCCCTGCCCAGAAACATTCTTGCAGGAAGTCGAAAGAACATATTAAGAATTGCCATTGGCGGAGTAAAAAGCTTACTGGCTCTTCCCTCTGGCAGATGCTGGACAAAAAGCGGAGGCAACACTTCAGAAAGCAGAAAAGAAAGAAAAGCAATAACTAAAGCGGAAATCCAGCGGGGATAATCCATCTGCCCGGAAAGCAGAGCGGAACTTGCTCCGATAAGAACAAGGCCTGCAACTTTTGCCAGCCATATGGTTCTTAGCCTTGTTGCAGCTTCCCTCCGCCGATCAGAAGGGTCTCTGCCTTTGTCATTCACAAGCTCAGGTATGGCAGTTCTGGATCCATTCGCAGCAGCTGAACAAAAAATGCCGCCTGCTAGAAGCAACAGTTCTCCTGTAAGATTCATATCCTTTTCACCGCCTTCATGCCCTTATTTACAAGCTCAACAGTGAGTCGGTTCATCTCTCTTGTTTCCTCTTCTGTGTTATGCGTAAATCCCTTAAGGTGCAACCACCCGTGGTACAGTCTTTCAAGTACTTCCTCTAAAGGGGGTGCCATCCTGCCATCAATGTAAACAACTCCCTCGGGAAAATCATCCCCTGAAGACGAAAGGTCAAAAGTCAGTACATCGGTAGGTTTGTTGATTTTCCGCCATTTGTAATTTAGAAAACGCATCACACCGGGATCGCAGATAACAAACTCAACAGGACCGAAAACTGTGGATTGGACTATTGGATACAAAAGATCCAGTTCCGGTGATGGATTATCAAGAACAATGGAAACTGATGGACTGGCCGGACCAGGGTCCGAACCGCTATCTTGCGGGGCTTTTTTGCTCTCCATGGGGATAATTCTTTACCCTTTCATAATCGATCTGATTCAAAACATCCATAAACACATGTGCAGCTCTGGTTCGCATTGATCCTGTAAGTTCGCACTGATCAAACTGCCCCTCATCAGCTTTCTCCTGGATAATCCTGGAAATTACTGATGCCTTCATCTCATTGGAAGCTGTATTTCCAAGACCCTTGACGGCTGAAGATACTGAGTCGGCAAGCATAACAAGCGCTGCTTCTACAGATTGCGGCCTGGGTCCAGTGTAGTGAAAAATGGATTCATCAAGTTCACCGCCAGGCGGAAGTTCCCTTCTGGCCTTTTCCAGAAAAAACCGAGCACTTGTGTCTCCATGATGCTGTTCAATGATGTTGCTGATATCCAATGGAAGCTTAAACTTCCATGCAAGCTCAACGCCGTTGGAAACATGATCAATGATTACTTTCGCACTTTCTGCAGGTGACAGGAACCGATGGGGATTGTTCTCATCCGGATTGGAGATGTTCTCTATGAACATCTCAGGATTCACAGTTTTCCCTATATCGTGAAACACTCCTCCCAGTTTTGCAAGCTTTGCATCAGCACCAAGTTCTTCCGCAGCGGCAGAAGCAAGTTCTCCCACCAGCAGAGAGTGACTGTATGTACCGCGTGCTTCTCGGCGAAGCTGATCCCGCAGGGGATTATTGTCATTACCAAGTCTCTCATAAGTTCTTGCTGTGGCGACATGAAACAACAATTCGA
This sequence comes from Candidatus Sabulitectum sp., assembly GCA_029940175.1. Lineage (GTDB taxonomy): Bacteria > Fermentibacterota > Fermentibacteria > Fermentibacterales > JCC-6 > Sabulitectum. The sequence continues at coordinate 2,963 of JAOZRM010000044.1, forward strand.
ACGGATGGCTTATAACTTTGACTGTTCCTATTATCACCACCGGTAACCCTATAAGGGCAATCCATACCACTGATGTGAATTGCATACTTCCCGAGCTTCCCGCCATTGCCAGTAGCCAGTAAACAACCATGGATGAAAGGATTCCCAGAACCAGTGCACTGGATGTTCCCCTGTCACTTAAATCTCTTATAACCACTGAAACAATACATGCAGGAATAAATCCCATGAAAAATGTAGACATGGGGTACGGGGAC
>JAOZRM010000044.1:3226-17571 GCA_029940175.1 Candidatus Sabulitectum sp.
TGGGGAGACCAATGCAAACATCACAGAAAAGATCGCAGTAAGAAACCAGGCATAATTCATTGTTTTTTTTCTGGAGCGACCATCAAAAAATACCGAGGTAAGACTCGCACCAAGCATGGTGAAAGAAAACATGGACAACTCTCGGACTCCTGATCGGAAAAGAAGGATTGTCAGCCCCATAGAGAGACCCCAGATGGAGAAAAGAAGAAAAATATCGGACACAGAGAAAGAGAAGAAGTGCTGTTCCCTCCACATATACACAAAAGCTATAAGAAGAAGAAAAACCGCCAGACCTGCCTTGGCTATGTTGTGCTCTACCACACCAGTAGCTCCTACAGGAGAAAGCACCATTGCATCCCAGTAATGGCTGATTTCTTTTGTAAAGAGCCCGCCTGGGGGAAGGATCTCCTCTCCTGTTATAAACTCTCTTTTGATCTCCGGAAGATTGGCAATATGCTCCTGAACTGCGGCCTCTCTCCCCTGGTGATCAATCTCAAGATCCGGGACGATCAGTTCAAGGATCATAGGTATCTTCTCCTGAAGAACACCGCGTCTCTCAAGATCCAGTCGTATACCGTCCCTTGCTTCAGCAAGGGTGAAAAGTTCGGAGATATTCTCTGCTGAACCGTTATCTATAACAGCATGACTCCCTGCGTAGCTCAAACGAAGTTCTTCGATGTCAATGATGCCTGTTAAGTACAAACTGCTGACTCTCTGGCCAAAATAATGGGCAAGTTCATTGCTTCCGGTGGCGAGAAATATCAGTTCCTGGATTTGATCCGACGAGCTTGGTCCTGTCAATACATTCCGTTTCATAAAAATGGGTATAGAGGCCTCTGCTTCGGTGGCCATTTCCTCAAGCTCGATCTGGTTGAAAGGAATGGTGAAATTGTGAACAGCGATAATGCCCTCGGAAACAGGCTCGCCAATAACAAGGTTCCTGTCTGATAACGCCCCGCGGGAGTCGAAGCCAAAATAAAAACCTGTTATAAGGAGGAGTAAAACCAACACTGCGGACAGAAAGCTAAGAGACACCGTTATTCTGGTAAATTTCACTCCTGGTCCTTTCGCTCGAAAGCCTCAATAATCCGCTGAACCAGAGGATGCCTGAGCACATCACTGTGATCAAGATAAACAAATCCTATTCCCGGGATCTGACGGAGTACTTTTGCTATTCTTACCAGACCGGAAATGGTAGGCGGTTTTAAATCAATCTGTGTGACATCACCGGTTATGACCATCCTGGATCCATATCCCATTCTTGTCAGGAACATCTTCATCTGGGTCAGTGTGGTATTCTGAGCTTCATCAAGAATGATAAAGGAATTGTTTAACGTTCTTCCACGCATGTATGCCAGAGGAGCCACTTCAATCACACCACTCTCAAGATATTTCTGAACTCTGGGCGCGGTAAGAGTATCATTCAAGGCGTCATATATGGGTCGCAGATAAGGATCTATCTTCTGCTGAAGATCGCCTGGAAGAAAACCAAGGTTCTCTCCCGCCTCAACTGCAGGCCTGGTGAGTATGATTCGCTCAACTCTGTTTTCACGCAACGCGCTAACAGCTGCTGCCACCGCAAGAAATGTCTTTCCTGTACCTGCCGGCCCGATTGAGAACACAAGCTCATTGTGCATAACCGAACGCATGTAACCTTCCTGACCAGGCGTTCTGGGAATGATGCGACCTGCTCTACCGGGTACAGTGTACATCAGTCCGGCCGATTTCAATTCGGGAAAGTCAAGAGCCTTGTGCAATGCACTTTTTGATATTCGACCACTTGCCTGAATCTCAGCTACAAGTCTCTCGGTCACTGCCTGTGCCCGGTCAAGAGAGGGTTTTTCTCCTGTAAACATAAGACTTGCATCACGATAAACAGCAGCTACACCTAGAACACGGCATATCTCTCTCAGATTCCCGTCTCCGGGACCAAGAAGCTTCCGTGCATCATCAGGTGAAACTGGAATTCTTCTTCTGTCAGGCTTTTTCATAAGTAAGTTAATATAAAGAATCTCCCCACCCGAATGGGCAGGGAGATTCTATTGGACTCGTAATTACCTGTTACTGGCGTCCGCCGCGAACTCCGCCGCGAGGGATAGTAAGGATCTGTCCTGGATAGATCAGGTTAGGATCACTGATCTTGTCACGGTTACCCTCGTAAAGCTGAGGCCATTCGCCTCTGCTGTTGTAAACGATACCGTATCCGGCGATCTTACCGAGATAGTCTCCACCAACAACTGTGTAGGAGCTTGCCATTGGTACAGGTACAACAATGGTGTCGCCTGCGTAAATCATGTTAGGATCGCTGATCTGGGCGCTGTTGCGCTCATAAATGCGAGGCCATTCTGAGCCATTACCGAAGTAGTAATGGTAACTGGCGATGAGCCACAGGCTCTCTCCGTCAACGATTGTGTGATTTACACCGCTGTTGCGAAGTCTGTTGATCTCACCGCGAAGCCATGTGATGTCCTGATTAAGCTGATTGATCTCAGCCTGAAGAGCATCTCTTACGGCACGGAGAGGAAGAACTTTGGCTTCCCATTCCTCAACGATAGGATCAGCTTCACTTTTTACCCATTCCCAATACGCGATCTGAAGCTCGATATTCTTGTCGCCCATAGCCTCGATTTCTTCGCGGCTGTAGTCCTGAAGATCCTCAACTGTGTAACTCTTTGCAAATGAAAGAGATGCGAAGAGGACCAGTACGATAACCATTAAGTAACGCATACTTTACCCCTTCCTTATCTTCCTGTGCCGCCGAGTGATTCGTACTCGGCCTGAAGTTCTGCCTTCTCTGCCTGAAGCTGTACAATCTGTGCTTCGAGCTGAGGAATTTCCTCATTGAGATTACCAAATTCGTTCTCAAGACTGATAGCTCTTGCTTCCGCGGCCAACGCTGCTGCTCTTGCTGTATCCCTTGCACGAAGCTGTTCTTCGCTGGGACCGCAAGCTGCTACAAGCAGAATCATGGCCAGGAGCGCAAGAAAGAACATTGAAGTTCTTGTTCTGAGCATCTCCGAAACCTCCTCTTGGTTACTCTGACTGTTCATTCTCGTAACTATGGAATCGTGAATACATTGCGTCCTCATGACCCCTTGCCCCAAACAGGGCACAAATTAACAATTCTGAAAGCTATTACTAACCACAACACTCTTAACTGTCAAGATGCCGTCCAGCTTCTGACCAGGGGAATATACAAACAGTTCAATCTGTCAAGTAATTGGCTGCTTTTTTCTCCCGGTGAACAGACGGGAAAAAAGCCAAACGGCGATAACAATCCCGGCCACGTCTGCAAGCAGATCTTGAAATGAACAGTCTCTTCCTGGAACAAACGACTGATGCAACTCGTCCAGCACGGCCCATGCTGTACCGGCGACTCCCATGGTGAGTTTTGGTCTTTTCTTCCCAAAAAGGTCTGCATTAAGAACCATAGCGAGCCCAAGTCCACCGAACTCAAGCAGGTGAAAAACCTTATCCTGGTGCGGAAACAACTGCACAGGAGGCTTCAACGAGGGTTGATGGCTCAAAAAGACGATCAACGATGCAACCAGTACAAGGAAGATTCGGGCAAAAATAGTTCCAGCAATTTTACTCATGGAGAAAGAGATGATCCCTTCATTTTGTTTCGAAGAACTGTCCTACCTCGGTAATGGTTGAGAATCCTGGACGGGAAGAAATTTTATCCACAATACTTATGGCGATGCCCGGCAACTTGGTGATCATTCTATCCACATGTGATACTGCGCCGCCTATACATACCCCGAGAACTACTTTTCTCTCTGCGATAGTCAAGGGACTGTCCGCAAATTCCTCATGGATCCGAACCGCAAAAGCTTCTGCGGAGACTCTATCCACCCCTGGAAGACAGATCAGGAAACAATCGGGTGCATGTCGTGACAGCAAGGCTTCATTTCCCATGGTTCTGCTGAGAAGTTCAGCAGCTTTTCTCAATACTTTATCTCCTGCGGCATGACCAAATGTCTCATTTATCCCTGAGAAGTCGTGTATATCAACTGCAAGTACAGTAATAGACAAAGCTCTGCTCCTAACTCCCCTAATGAGATCAGCCAGTCTCTCATGAAAAGAAGAAAGAAGCGGCAGACCAGTTATTCGATCGTTATCTCTCAGCTTCAAGAGAGAATCCACAAGCTGATTTCTGCTCACAGCCAGACTGAAAACAGATACATATGCTCTGAACGTGGACAGATCTTCCGGTGAGAAATACTGTTCACTGGCGCTCTCCACGGTAAGAACACCAAACACTTCACCTCTGTCCTCAAGAGGAATCGCACAACACGAACCAACTGCACTGTGCGGGTCATCACTCTCACCGAATGTTTTACCTGCTCCCATCCTCAACCTGCGAAGTGCTTGCCTTCTGGTCACAGCCATTCCGGCGAAACCTTCGCCAATATCAAACTCTCTTCCCGCTCTTCCTTCGCTGAAAGAACCTCTCGATTCAAAGATTGCCAAGGTTCCATTGTTGTTCACTATTGCAACGGTTGCGGTGGTTCGTGAAAAACTTGAGACAATTCTTCCTGTCAATTTATGGACTGCTCCCCGGATATCCACCGAGGTTTCCATTTCCTCGCACAAGGAAAGAAAACCGCTTTGCTTCTCTTCCCGGCTAAGTTCCCAGCAAATGGACAGCAGAAATGCAGAATCAACAATGATCGGTGAACTGATCTTTCTTTTCTCGCTTGATTCGAAATCCAGCACCATGAAACCACTCAAAATACCATCCCGGCGGAACTGAACAATGGTTACCCACGGGCTTCCACTACCCTGAATGTACCATGGAAGACCGGAACTGCCCCCGATGGACAATCTTTCTGCTTTCAAATGTATCACATCGCTGGAACTTCCATTCAGTATCTGAATCACCGGATCATCTGAACCGACCATGTATCTTACAGACGTCCCCCCTGTATCTGCCATAAACTCGTTAAGAGTCCATATCTCTCTTTGATCCTGGGTAAAAAGAAAAATTCCGTGAGCGCCGGTGCTTGCCTTCAAGATCGGGATAAGGCTTCTTGCAACATCATCGGGAAAAACAGGAGTCAAATCCTTGTTCTTTTCTTTTTCTCCCGCAGGTGAAGCATCCCCAGCTACTTTTTCATCCTTCAGGTACTCTACAGCAGACATTGATACAAGTGGAATAATTCCGGCTATCAAAGCTCCTCTGAGTACTCCAAGAAATGAACCCAGATCGAATCTTCCGTCCATGATCCCTGTGGAGGAAACAACAGGAGCGATAAACTCAACAGCACCAAGTACCCCGGCAATTGTTAGAACAGGGCCACCAATTGAATCTCTCTTCATCCATAGGAATAAAAGCGGATATAGAAATGCCGCAGGACCCAGGGCTCCTCCCCATAGTTGTACTGTGGAGTTCACAAGGGCTGCAGTAAAAAAAATCACACCAGACTGGGGTGAACTGTCTCTTTTCAATAGAAACACAGCCACCAGAACAGCAACAAGTAAAGGCAGGAAGCCGTACAAAAAAGAATCCGCTACCCTCTCAGAGAATGCGGCAGCGTTAAAAAGCACAATAAGTGCTGAAGCAGTAAGCAATGTATTTCCAAGAAGTCTTTCTTTTTCCAACAAATTCCCCCTCGTTCCATCCTGTGGATTCAGCGAATATACTGCACAATGCAAAGACAGAGTGCTTCAATTGATGTCGAGAGTCGATACCGGAGTACTAAAAATCTTGCTCTTCCAAGGCAATTTCAAGGAAAAACACAGGCACTTGACGACAGGGACATAGTTTAATGATTTTTGGATAGCACCGGAAGGTGCGTTGCCTTTCTGTCAAAGCAGGCTGAAAACCCTATATCGAGTTTCATATATGTGAGGAACAACAATTAAATCATTGCTATTGCTTAATTCCACCGGGCCGGTGGAGCTTCCAGGAGAGATATTCATTGCAAAAATCCAATAGACAAAAGAGAACACCGTACAACAAACGCAGACGAATCATATCAGGTCCGACTGCTTCAGATCTCGAACAGAAAACACTTGCCGAGCTTCAGGAGATGGCTAAGGAATCAGGTATAACCAGAGTTACAAACATTCGCAAAGCCGATCTGATAACTACAATTCTTGAGAAAAAGGCAGAAAAGAACGGTTTGGGATTTGCACAGGGTGTTCTGGAAACTCTCAATGATGGTTATGGATTCCTCAGAAACTCAGCAAGCAACTACCTTCCGGGTTCTGATGATATTTATGTTTCTCTGAGTCAGATCAAAAGATTCAATCTGAAAACCGGAGACTCTATCTCCGGTCATGCCAGAAAACCTAGAGACGGAGAAAAATACGCCGCTCTGATCAGGCTTGAAAAGATCAACGGGATCAGCCCTGAAGAGATCACCTCGAGAAGAAGATTCGAATCCCTCACACCTTACTATCCCGAAGAGAGTTTTACTCTTGAAACAACTGCAGACGAGTATTCCGGCAGAGTGATGGATCTGCTTGTTCCCATCGGCAAAGGCCAGAGAGCTCTGATTGTCTCTCCTCCAAGAGCTGGAAAAACTGTTCTTCTTCAGCACATCGCGAACTCAATCACTCAGAATCATCCGGATGTGATACTGATCGTTCTTCTGATAGATGAAAGACCCGAGGAAGTCACCGACATGAAGCGGAGGGTTCAGGGTGAAGTGGTCAGTTCCACTTTTGATGAACCTCCGAAGCGGCATGTTCATATTGCGGACATGGTTCTTGAAAAAGCAAAGAGGCTGGTTGAGTCAGGAAAGGATGTGGTGATTCTTCTTGACAGTATCACACGTCTTGCACGAGCCAACAATCAGGTTATCCCCCATTCCGGTAAAATTCTTTCCGGTGGAGTTGATTCAAACGCCCTTCAGCGACCAAAAAGATTCTTTGGTGCTGCAAGAAACATTGTAGAGGGGGGCAGCCTTACCATAGTTGGTACTGCGCTGGTGGATACAGGCAGCCGTATGGATGAAGTTATTTTCGAAGAATTCAAGGGAACCGGAAACTGTGAGATCGTTCTTGACAGGCGTCTGGCAGACAGAAGGATCTACCCGGCAATAGACATTACCAAGTCCGGCACGAGACGTGAGGATCTTCTTATGGATGAAGAGACCATAAGCAGGGTTTGGGTTATGAGGAAAATTCTGGTGGAGATGAGCCCTGTAGAGGCCATGGAGACCCTGAAAAAACAGTTGTCAAAGCATAAATCTAATCGCAGGTTCCTTGACAACATGCAGAATTACGAGTAGAATACGGCGATTTTTAGCATGGAGGAAAAATAATGCAAAAAGGCATACATCCAAAGTATGGGGAAGCTGTTTTCTCCTGCGCGTGTGGTAACGAAGTTCGTACAAAGTCCACAAAGGGCGACCACAGATTTGATATCTGTTCGGCTTGCCATCCGTTTTACACCGGCAAACAGAAGCTTATTGATTCTGCAGGCAGGGTGGACAAGTACCTTAAGAAATACGGTCTTCAGAAAGACGAGCAGGAGGGATAACAATCCCAATGCGATAATAGACGGGAGGCACCTAGCCTCCCGTTTTGCACATTATGGAGAATCATGACAAACAAGAGACCTAATATCGGAGGGCAAGCTCTTATAGAGGGCGTATTCATGCGGGCACCGGATGGCGCTGCAGCGGCTGTCAGAAAACCTGATGGCACCATAGTTGCAAAAAACATGAAGAACCTGGTTCCTCCAACAAGAACAGGCATTCTGAGTAAACCAATCTTCAGGGGAGCTATCAACCTGATTGACACCATGAAGATGGGGTTTTCCGCCCTGAACTGGTCTGCAGAAACTGTAGAAGAGAAGAAAGACGAAAAAGGCAAGAAAAAATCATCCAACATTGGGATGTGGCTTGCGAACATAGGAGCTGTTGCTCTTGCCATGGTGTTGTTTGCATGGCTTCCTCTCCGCCTTGCTTCATGGATTGTTTCATTAATTGGGCCCTCTTCGGGAGGAGTCGAGCAGTTCTATATTCACATAATTGCAGGTACCTTCAGAATATTTGCTTTCATTCTCTACATCATGGCAATTTCCCTTATGCCGGACATTCGCAGGGTCTTCATGTACCACGGTGCAGAGCATCAGGTGATACATGCCTGGGAAGACGGCTCAGACAATTTGGCCCTGGACGCAGCAAAGCAAACTCCTCTCCATGCCAGATGCGGCACAAGCTTTCTGATGTATGTGATGATAGTTACCATTCTGTGCTACACCGTCATTGATTCCCTTGTTTATCTGGCAACAGGAGTTTCACCTGCAGCGCACTGGAGGGTGCTTTATCACCTTCCTCTTATTCCCCTTGTTATGGGCATTTCCTATGAGGTGCTCAAAACTGCAGACAAGCACCTGGATACATCTGCCTTTGCCCGGTCTCTTTCAAAGCCGGGGCTCTGGCTCCAGCGTCTCACTACAAAACCTGCAACACCGGAGATGCTTGAAGTTGCAGAGACTGCAGCAAAAATGGCTCTGGGGTTTGACCTGCCCTCTGAGGTTGAAATTGTAGAGGAGAAAACATAATGGCCGCAAAAGCAAGCAGTGGCTCTGGAGACAAGATACTCAGCGCAGCACATTCAGAACAGGAAAAAATTGAAGCCAGACTTAATGAAATAGACGCCGAACTCTGCAAACCGGCTACCCTTAGAAGTCGTGTGCTTATGAAATCCCTGAACACAGAGCGATACGGTCTTGTGAGAATTAATGAGACTCTTGTAGACATACTTGATACTGAATCTCTTCTTGAAGAGATGAATGATGCTGCTTCAGGAGGCGACCCGGAACTAAGCGAGATGGCTGCCGAGGAAATCCCAGAGTTGAAAGCAAGGATGGAAAAGTTGAACCACAAGCTTAAGATCCTGCTTATTCCTCCTGATCCAAATGATCAGCGTGGTGTTGTTATGGAAATACGAGCGGGAACAGGTGGTGATGAGGCAGCTCTTTTCGCAGGCAGCATATTCAAGATGTACAGTTACTATGCCCAGAAAAAGGGATGGAAATCCGAGGTTATCAGCGCCAGAGAGAGCGACCGTGGAGGATACAAGGAAATAATCTTGAATCTGTCCGGTAATGGAGTGTACAGCAGGCTGAAGTACGAATCCGGTGTTCACCGTGTGCAAAGAGTTCCAGAGACCGAGACAAGCGGCAGGATCCATACATCAGCATGTACTGTCGCAGTTCTTCCTGAAGCAGAAGAGATCGATGTTGAGATAAAGAGCGATGAGCTTCGTGTGGATGTGTATCGTTCAAGTGGTCCAGGTGGGCAGAGTGTTAACACAACCGACTCTGCTGTTCGTATTACACACCTTCCAACGGGAACTGTTGTCTCCTGCCAGGATGAGAAAAGCCAGATCAAGAACAAAGCCAAGGCCATGAAGGTTCTTCGTTCAAGACTGCTGATCGTAAAGCAGGATGAAGAGAATGCAAAGAGATCAGAGAGCAGAAAAAGTATGGTTGGTTCCGGAGACAGATCCGCAAAGATTCGAACCTACAACTTTCCACAGGGACGATTCACTGATCACAGAATTCACCTTACGCTCCACAACCTGAGTGATATTCTCAGTGGCAGCCTCGATTCTGTAATAGAAGCTCTTATCAAGGCTGATCAGGAAAAGATTCTTGCTGCAAGATCCAAAAAATGATAAGCCCGGCAGATTTCAGCAAACGCTATGATACTCACTGAGGCTATTCACAAAGCCACTTGTATGCTGGAAGATGCTGGATTTGATAATTCCCGCTGGCAGGCAAGGATCCTGGTAGCTCACACGGCTTCTATCGAAACGACACAGCTCTGTTTACAGAGCAATACCGACATAGATCGAAAGCTGCAAGACAAGCTCTTCACAATGGTGGAAGAGAGAATCTCCGGCATTCCTCTGCAGCATGTAATTGGTGAATGGGACTTCTACGGCAGAACATTCAAAGTGGATAGAAGGGCTCTGATACCAAGACCGGAAACTGAACTTCTTGTTGAGTTCATCAAGCAGGCAAAACTCCCTGCCAACCCTCTCATAATGGATGTTGGAACCGGTTCAGGTATCATCGGTATTTCGCTTGCTCTTGAACTGCCAGACTCAAAGGTAGTGGGCACTGACATCTCCCCTGAAGCTATTGAGCTTGCCTTAGAAAACAAGCGGCTGCTGGGTGCTGAAAACTATTCAACGGTAAACTGCCATCTTTCTGCATCCGACCATTTAGTTGCAGGGACAAACCCTGAGCAAAAATGGGATATAATCGTGGCAAATCTACCCTACATACCCTCAAAAGACATTTCAGCTCTTCAACCTGAAGTAAAGAACTATGATCCTACTCTTGCTCTGGATGGGGGAACTACTGGAACTTTGCTTATATTGGAGCTTGTGACCGGTGCCCCCGACTTAATAAAAGCAGGGGGAATGGTGGTTCTGGAAACAGGTCATGATCAGGCAGTTTCGGTACCTTCATTTTTCCAGGAGAAATACTGGACAAGTATTAAGACCCACAGGGATCTCGCTGGAAATCACAGGATGGTAACAGCAATAAGGAGATAATTTTGACTTCCAGGATCGGAGTGCAGATAGGCAAGTTGACAATAGGCGCAGGAGCGCCTGTAGCAGTTCAATCCATGACCAATACTGACACATCCGATCACCTGGCTACCCTGCAACAGGTAAAAAAACTGGCTTCCCTCGGCGCGGAAATTGTCAGGGTATCAGTCCCCGACAATCCGTCAGCGGATGCTCTTCAGAAGATCACGGAAGCTTCTCCTGTTCCAATTGTTGCAGATATCCATTTTCGAGCAGACCTTGCAATTAAATCAATTCAGGCTGGAGTGCATAAGCTCAGGCTCAATCCCGGTAATATCAGGCGTGCAGCCGACATACACAGGATTGCCGAGCTTGCTGGAAAACAGGGAATTCCAATTAGAATCGGAGTCAATTCCGGTAGTGTTCCCGGTGATCTTCGAGACAGATATCAGGGAGTGAATCAGGACTCCATGTGGGCAGCGGCAGAAAGACATATTCAGCTTCTTACTGAAACGGGATTTAAAGACATAGTTCTTTCTCTGAAAGCCTCAGATCCAATGCTAACTGTTAAAGTAAACAGAAAAGCAGCCGGTGAATGCCCCTATCCTCTGCATCTCGGGGTTACAGAGGCCGGTCCCAGGGGAACAGCCGGTATACGCAGTGCAGTAGCAATGGGAATACTTCTTAATGAAAACATCGGTGATACTATCAGAGTTTCGATATCCGGTTCTCCGGAGCCTGAGCCTGTGGCTGGCTGGGAAATTCTTTCATCACTTGATCTAAGACACAGATTTGTTAGAATTGTAAGCTGTCCAACATGTGCCAGAACCAGGCTTGATGTGGAAGTTCTTGCTCTCAAAGTTCAGAAAATGGTGCAGGGACTCGAGCTTCCGGTAACTATTGCAGTTATGGGCTGTGAAGTTAACGGCCCTGGGGAGGCTAGAGATGCTGATATGGCAGTAATAGGGACTCCAACGGGATTTCTGCTCTGGCGTAATGGGAAATCACTGGGAAATATTCCTGAAGAAAAACTTGAAGAACGACTTATAAAGGAACTTAACAATCTCGAAAGGCGGGCATTGAAGTGAGTGGTGGAATAATCGAAGCAGTTCAAAGCAAACTGAAAGAAAAGGGCATTGAGGAGATTGATATCAGATTTACCGATCTTCTCGGATACTGGAGACATGTTACTATTCCTGTTTCTTCTGCTCCCAGCGATCTTTTCAACAGAGGAGTGGGATTTGACGGGTCGACTCTTGACGGAATGAGCAAAGTGGAATCAGGTGATCTGGCTCTTGTTCCAGATCCAAGAAGACTCTATTTCGACCCCTTTGCGAAGAAGAAAACAGTTGCACTGTTTGGAGACATTGTCGACTGTGTTACCGGTCACCCGTACTCCAGAGATCCCAGAGGAGTAGCCAAGAAAGCCGATACACTTCTGAAGTTCGAGGGAATAGCCAGTGAAAGTTTCTGGGCTCCTGAATTCGAATTCAACCTGTTCGACAAAGCAAGATTCTGGAACAAGCCAGGTGAGATGGGTTACGAGTTCGGAAGTATCGAGAACCCCGGATCATCCGAAAATAGCACCGCTCACGGCTTAGTGCATCCTACACACAGCGGATACCATGCGATGTATCCCGTGGACAGCCTGCATGATGTGCGTGGTGAAATGGTGTCAAAAATGACTGATGCCGGGATCAAAGTGAAATACCATCACCATGAAGTTGGTCGCTGGGGGCAGTCTGAGGTTGAAGTTAATTTCTCACCTATGCTCATGAGTGCTGACAATGTGATGCTTACCAAGCATATCATCCGCAATGTAGCCCTTGAGAACGACTTGGCTTCAACCTTCATGCCCAAAACTATGCCTGGAGAGCCCGGGAACGGAATGCACTTCCATCTCTACTTTGAAAAGGCAGGGGAACGAATCTTTTTCCAGAAGGATGGTTATTGCAATCTCAGCCCTGTGGCCCGAAGTGCCATTGCAGGTATTCTTCACCACGCCAGAGCCCTCAGTGCATTCACCAATCCAAGCGTTAACAGCTACAGAAGACTTGTACCCAATCAGGAAGCTCCCGTTTACCGATTCTTCAGCGGTCCAAACAGATCTGCAGCGATCAGAGTTCCAGCATATGCAAGAACTCCCAAGAAGATGAGGTTTGAGTACAGAGTACCCGACGGTACCTGCAACCCGTACCTTGCTATGGGAGCCATGCTTATGGCTGCAATTGACGGGATCAGAAATGAGATGGTTCCCGAGGACATGGGATTCGGCCCCATCGATGACAATGTTTTCGCAGAAGGTTACGATACATCTGATCTTTCCCGCCTTCCAACAAGTCTGGATGAAGCACTTGATGCACTGGCTGAAGACAGAGAATTTTTGGAAAGTGATGATGTGTTCACCCCTGATCTCATTGATGCTTTCATTGGTGTTAAAAGGAATGAAACAAGTCTTTTCAAGGGCAACCCTCACCCCCTTGAGCACAAACTGTACTTCTCTCTGTAGAGTAGTCAGTAAACGGCAAGGATCAGGTAATGACTAAATTACTATTTGTTATCAGCGCTTTCGCAATTCTGGGGCTTATGGCCTGCGGCGCTAGTACCGATCCAGCTGATGAATCTGGAGAAGTACAGCAAGCACACGAAGACCAGCCAACCGGCATCCCAATGCCGGAGATTGATTACTGGCTTGAGATTACCGACTCTATCGGTGTTGAGATGGGAGATTCTAATCTGGTTTTCGGTCAGATCGTTGGAGCACAATTTCTTCCTGACGGCAATGTCGCCATCGCTGATATGATGAAAAGCAAAATAAACGTATTCTCACAGCAGGGGAGCTTTCTTGCCACTGTGGGCCGTGAAGGAAGCGGACCCGGGGAATACCTTATGCTCTCCACCTTTGCGATAACAGAAGATGGTGGTTTCATTGTTCCTGATGCCATGGGAGGGAAACTCAATTTCTATGATCAGGAATACAATTTCATAGATGCCATGACAGGATTTTTCCCTACTCCCCCCATTATGATCTCTTCGGTTGATGAAGGATTTGTAGGGCTCAAACCTGTATTCGAGCAGACGGAAGATGAGATAAACATAGGAATGGGACTCTATCTGTGGACAGACTCCTCCGACCATGATATTGAATACACAATGAACATGGTTCCCTTCGATATGGATGACCTGACCTCTTCGGTAAAAACCATGGTGTTCTTCGACACTGACTTGAATGGTCATATCTTCACTGCTCCCTACTCAACAGAAGAGTACGTGATAACATCATTATCCATGGACGGTGAAGAAGTATGGCAGATAATTGAGGACCATCCCAGAGTGAAAAAATCCGATGCCGAGATGGAAGAGGAGCGGGAACTACTGAGATCCGGCATGGCAGCAACCGGCACGCCGGCAGAGATGGCAGATCACTTTCAGATTGAGGAATACAAGGTCTTTGTCGGAGGACTTTCTGTAGATAACAAGAACAGACTCTGGGCTCTCAGTACCCTCTATGACACTCCTGTGTTCAGAGTTTATGACTGTGCAACCGGTGACTACCTGTTCACAGCAGCCCTGCGTACAGATGAAACTCATGAAAATGTCACCGTTAATGTGAACAGATATGGAATCACGGGATTTGAGGCGAACAGCCAGAGCTGGCCAAGAGTTTACATCATCTCCCCGGAAGACTCCACCCTTTTCCTGTAAGAAGAAAACTCTTCTCTCCTCCGGAAATATTCCGGCAGGAACAATCGGGTAGGCGGTAGTATTGCTACCGCCGCCTCCCACAGCACCCTCCAAGTCACATCCCGGTTCGCTTTCGCTTGCCGGTTAACAGCGCCGGT
>JAOZRM010000219.1 GCA_029940175.1 Candidatus Sabulitectum sp.
AGAGATTGAGTGCATTCGCCGGGGATAAGTTTCCACTTTCGGCGGGCTGATCTTTCCAGTCCTAGCCGTAGATATGCTTCCAGCTAGAGCTTGCGTTTGGAGTGTTTGTGCTGTTTTAAGTAATTTCTTCTGCTGATATTCTTGAGTTCCTGGGAAAGTCCATGGAGATGCTCGAATCGAAGGGTTTGTGATGAAAGAATAAGTTTCTTCTGTTTTTCCGAAAAACTCATTTCGTACTTCTTTAAGTGATGTGATAAAATCTAACATTGACATGTTAATATATATAACGTATTTTTCGTCAACACCTTTGGGAGGAGACAGAGATGAAGATTGGTCTGAGTATCAAGAGACTCAGGAAGAAACTTGGTATGCGACAGGAAGACATTGCGAAGCAGGTTGGTCTTAGTCGAAGTACTATTGCTCAGATAGAGGGAGACAGACGCAGGGTAACTGTTGAGGAACTGGTTCTGTTCGGGAAGGCAATGAATGTTTCTATTGAACACCTGGTTAACCCTGATCTCTATCCTGACCAGGTAGTTGAACCTTCAGAGAACGAGAATGAAGAGGGTTGCCGTGAAAGAATCAGTATTCCTCAGAATAATTATGAAAAATTCAAGGAGGTGCTGCTTTACATCCTCACTAAAGTCGGGGCAAAACCCAGCATCGGAGAGACTGTTCTGTACAAACTTCTCTACTTTATCGACTTCAACTACTATGAGAAGTACGAGGAACAGCTTATCGGAGCAACCTACATTAAGAACACCTACGGACCTACTCCAACGCATTTTCACAAGCTTGTGGATGAAATGATACAGGAGGGCAGTCTTGCTCGAGTATCAAATGAATACTTCAATTACCCACAGACAAAGTATCTGCCACGTATTGAACCCGATATGACGGCATTCACGGCAAATGAGCTTGAAGTGATCAACGATGTAATCAGAAGATTAGGTAGCCTGAACGCCAGTCGGATCAGCGAGTACTCTCACAAGGATATTCCCTGGATGACGGCACAGGAAGGTAAGCAAATCAAGTATGAATCTGTCTTTTACAGAACACAGGAATATTCGGTAAGAGAGGACTGACGGGGTAATGGAAATCCAGGGTATTCAACGTATAACACAGCATAAAGCCTTTGAAAAGGAATTAAGCAGGCTGGGCAAAAAGTACAGAACAATACCTGAAGATCTGCGCACATTCATTGACGTATCTGTCAGAGCTGTTCATCTGTTGGGGCAGAAACCTGAAGATATGGGACACTTTCCGATTCAGGGTCTCGGTATTGAAAACCACTGTTGTTTCATTGCGAAAAGGTTTACATGCAGAAGTTTGATGGGGAAGGGTTCAAAGTCTGGAATCAGAGTCGTATACCGGTTTGAGAAGGACACTTTGGATCTTATGCTAATTGAGTTGTTTCACAAGAAAGACAAGAAGTTACCCGACCTGAAACGAGTAAAGTCCATACTTGAATCGGACTATTCCGATAAATGATGTTTGCATAGTGATTCGTTAACTTTGTTTATCCCTTTCCTTTTATTATCAGCTTCTTCTCCAGACGATTCAGAATCTCGATGAACCTGCGCTTACGAGCATGAATCCTGCGAAGTTCCTGTAAGTACTGCTCCCAATCAGCTGATTTCTTCTGCTTGACCATAACGCGTTCTGCCCTGCGTAGATATCTTGCGGCTACCTTGTATGCTTTTGGTTTTACTACAGCAATTTCACTTTCAGCCATTTTCTGCCAGATAGAGACAGCTCTTTCGGGAGCATAATCTGCAACAGCGGCAGCGATTCTATCATCTGTCGTTGCATTGAGCATGTACTGTTTTTCAGCCAACCTGTCGTACCAGTCAAGAATCCTCTTGGGATCTTTTTCAAAAAGGGCCACATTTATGAGTTCTTTTATCATCGGATAGTCTTTGTCTCGTTTGGGGTCGGGTGCTGGTAACACGGTTTTGGGAAGAGGCCAGTTCTTTTGTTTCCAGGGAATTGCTCCGGTTTCAAGATATACCAGAAGGTGTTCTCTAACCTGTGGCCAGACATCCGCTCTGGCTGAAGACTTTTTACATTCCGCATATGCGTTTTCTGAAGCACGTCCAACGAAATCATTAATCTGTATTGCGGCTACACTCGGCCAGTTCTTTTGAAGCGTACGAATTTCTCGCAGATTCCTGCGCAAAGTATTTTCAATCCCCGGCCACTTTTTTCCAATGTCACGAATTCCTTTTAGAATCCACTTTTCAGCTTCCTTGTACTGATGGTCTTCAATCAGTATTCGTACCAGGCGCTCATAGCTGCCTGTCAATTCGGCTTCATTTTTACAGAGCGGAATTATCTCACTGATCCGGCCTGACCGCTCAAGAGAACTGATAATCATGCTGCTTAATTGATCCCGCTGGTAATCGCGTCTGCCAGACTTATCCCTACTGAATGTACTGAGTCGATTCAGGAGCCGGTCGGAAAGCAGATTCCAAACTGTTTTTCTGTGTTTTTGATGAAGGTATTCAGAAAAAACATCGCAAAGGCCATATCCATCGTCCAGGACTGCATTCACCGCCCACTCCAGTCTGTCTACCGGTTCAAGGGATGACTGTTCAAGGGCGCGGACTACTACAGGATAGCATTCGGATACTTCTATTCCGGCCTCACCTTCATCGTCACACGTTTCCATCAGGTATTTACCCCTGGTTATGAGTTCTTTGCCAAGAGACAGAACCTCGTCTGCTTGACCAGCCGTCAGTAATGCCGTGAGTTTGTTTCGTATTCTGCTGAAATCCGGTGGGAGGATGTCGTTTTCCCAGGGATCCTGCCATTCATTTCTCGAACCCATTTCGCGAATCTCACTGCGAAGCTGCCTCACAATAGTGGATGTGTTACCTGATGCAAGCTGTTTGCTGTCGGCAAGCTCCTGTCTTACTTCCGGATGCCGTTGCGTAAGATCAAGAAAAAGCTCAACAAGCTGGGCTTTTGTCTTTTTCTTAAGGAATGACGTGATTTCCATGCGGATGTCTTCCGGCAGAGATTCATCATCATCATCGTATTCATCGTCATAGCCACCAATTTCAACAAACTCAAGACGCTCATCATTTTTACGCGCTTTCGGAACATCCCTGTTCTGCTCAACGCACTTAAGATATTCGAGCACCACGGCAACACCGTGCTTGCAATCAATCTTGTAGGGACAGCTGCATACCGAATCAGGCAGACCTGATTTCTCATTCATGCTGACCCTTGTGGCATATCTATGCGTACCATCAACCCACGCAATCAGGTCACCGTCAACTGTTACAGCCAGATCTGATACATACCCATTTTTCTGATACCTCCTGCCCCTGGCGGCAATTCGATTTCCTGCCCAATCATCAATATCATTCCATGTCAAGCCGGTAAATGAATTCATCTTCTTCTCCATTATGGGCAGCCTTCCTGTATATCCAATTCGGGTAGCTTCTTTGATCACTGATCCAGAAGTCTCCTTATTTTGATCTTCAATCTGTAGCTGAATATCTTCTCACTCAACATTTTTTCCAACAGTTCATAGATTTCCTCGTACGGACATTGAGCCAGAAAACGGAATATTTCCGATATCCATTGTCGCGTGGTATTGTTTGAAACAGTTTGATACAGCTCATCTATCAATTCAGAAATGAGCAGTGTGCGTGCGTCTGGACGGTTTAGATATCCCAAAAGTTTCAATTTGAAATGAACTTCAGGTAAGGTTGTGGGGGGCGGAAATTCTTTGAAGAATTTGAACAGTTCGTTGAATGCTTCCTTATTCCCGAGTGAAATCAGGCCGGCAAGACTGGTTATTCCCAGATCACGTTCTTCCGGATCAGAACTCCGCAGGGCTGATGCATATACATCAACTGGTATAGATTTCATGTCGATGTTACTGATCCGATCTTCCAGCATATCAGCCTCCAGGGATTCCAGATCAAGCTCACCGGTTTCACTAAAACGAGATAATGCAAGTCCTATAGGGCTGTTGTCATCGATCTCTATCTCTTCGATTCCTTCAAAATCATCACATGCATCACGTTCTCCTGAGAATTTTATGCGATTTAACAATTTTTGACAGGAATCGGTTTTTCGATCTTCAAGCAGTTCATCTATGAAGGGATCTAATGTTTCATCATTCAGACAGACACCATATTCCGCCGCTTCACCCATAGATGCTGGAAAAAACTGATTGCAGTTAATACAGATTCTTTCTAATTCTTCTTTTCCCATTTCTGCTGATTACATCCTTTCATACTGGAACTTCTGTTTCATCATCGTACGCGCTGAGAATCCGCAGCCTGGAATGAAATCCTGCCTGATGGCCAAGCTCCCCATAAAATAGGCTCTTCCGAAATTAGCGAACCCGAGTGTACAAATGTGAACATGATGCTATACTCTAATGGCGAAATATAATTTAAGTCATTGAAGGAGCGTCCTCCGCTCTTGAATTTGCTTTGTTGTTTATGCCTCAGTCTTCTGGGGTGTTGTGTGGATGTTTTTTTTTTGTGGCATTTGCCTGTTGCAGCGGCGTTGAAGAATAGCAAGGGAAATATCATTTGACGATTTGCTAATCTATTTTTGTAATCTCTTCAATGGTGAAGTACACATCATAGAGTTTTGAGTCTGCAGATCGCCAGAGTAATTCAGAAACCTCTGTTTCCATAGATCTCAGATAGATGAAGATGGTCATTTTGCGCTTGTCATCAATTAAAGAAATACCGTTGTCCCAGCCCCAGATCCCTGTGATCTCAAACCTGTTGGAGTCGGAACTCGTCCAGTTGCCCTCGACTGCTCTGCCACTCATGCCAGTAGGATCCATGTAGAAACTTCCAT
>JAOZRM010000045.1 GCA_029940175.1 Candidatus Sabulitectum sp.
TTGTTATTCGATCTCAGCTTAAGTCTGATTCTTTTCTGTACATTGTCGTCATGAATGAGGTGAATCCCATCTTTCTCCAGAAGCCACATGCACTTGCATTGGTATCTGCAACACGGAGCTCTATTCTGTCAATATCGTTCTTCAAGAACCACTGTCGTGCTGTGTGGAAAAGCAGCTTACCCGTTCCTTTTCCTCTACAATCCTTTGTCACAGCCAGATCAGAAATTATCCCGTATCGGGTTTTCTGGAATACGGGCGGGTATTCCGAGATGCTGACAACTGTGTAGCCTGCCACTTTTGCCGAATCAACATCAACATCAACTGCTACAAATACAGCTGCCTGTTCCAGTTCCAACTGTTTAGACAAATGCTTTTTGAATAATTCAGCCCCCTGCGGGGAACGGGTAAAGAATGGATCAAGCTTTTTGTGGTAATCCATGAGCTCAACCCAGAGGTCTCCTATCTCTGCAAGATCGGAAAGCTCTGCTTCTCGTATTTTCATATTGCCGGTTTGCATGATTCTGACCATCCCTCTTCACTTCCCCCACCGGAAGTAGCATACTGGAGATATCATGCCTGTGTCAAAGCATCAGATAAGCGTTGTTACTGTACCTGTACCTGAATTCCAGGATAGCGATGATTATTGACATAATGGAATGCTGTATTCATCTTCTTTGTTAAGGATGCTGAACAGCCTTCTTCAGATACTTAATTAAAAGACTCTCGCAGGAGAAGTTTATGAATTAGCATTCGTAAAGAGCGACTGGAGGTAAAGATGAAATACTACGAAAGTCACGAGGAATGCTACAAGAAAGTGAAGAAAAGCAACACATCCTCATGGGATGAATTCCAGAACAAAGCGGATGCCTTTGAAGATTTCTACATGAATGGATTCCTGACTGTTGCGCTGGATAGAATCAAGCCTGAAACCAATTCAAGAATGCTGGATATTGGTTGCGGCACGGGGCCTGCCGCCTGCTTTCTTGCTAAGCGGGGCTACCTTGTTGATGGTATTGATGTTTCCCTAACTGCTATTGAAATGGCTCAGACAAACGCCAGGGAGCGAGGTCTGAACATACATTTCTCCGTGGATGATATTTGCAGTATTTCTGAAACCGGTTCTGGTATTTACGACGTTATCTCAGACACGCACTGCATGCACTGCATTACCTATGACGCAGACAGAAAAGCCGCGCTGTCCAGTATTTTCAGGCTGCTTAAAAAGGGCGGGTATTTTGTAATGGAGACAATGAGCATCGAAGATACTTCCAGATGGTCTCACAATGGAAGAATGGATGAGCAGGGTATTCTGTGGAACGAGGTTAAGGAAGACTATCCGTACGATAAAGTATTTTTCGAAGATAAATTCTGGATGTGTACCAGGAGAGTAATGAGCCCCTCAGCTTTGCAAAAAGAGCTTGAACAGACAGGCTTTCAGATAGAGCACATGGGAACCACTCAGGATATTGACATAGAGTACATGGCGGATTTTCAGGCAATATGCAGCAAGCCCCCTGTCTGAAATGGAGTACTGATGTTATTGAAAAATCGAGAGGCGATTCAAGCCGGTAAGTGTCAATTGTTTCCCAGTGCCATAGCCAGATCTCTATGCTCAAAGGCTGATTCCATCCGATCTATTTCATTTTGCGGTATATGGAATCTGTTTGCTTCTTTTCTCCATTGTTTGACTGCACATCCTACTTCGGTTGCTGTCTGCCTGGCTGAATCAGGGTTAATCCCGAAGTACTCCGCTACTTCAAAGGCAATTTCAAGAGAAGCTGCGGTGTCATAGTAATTGATCGCGGTGGACAGGATGCGGGGACTCATGTCTGCCGGGGTCGGGTTCATGTCATAAGCTGGAGATAGAATCCAGCCTTTTGTACCCGTATGAAGGAATCCATGATTCCTCATGTGGTCATCTACATTGGATATGAGAACAGTAAATACAATTCGTCGCCAGAGTTCCTTCTTGTCTTCTACCGATCTGGCTCCGTGTGCCGTGAGAGAGTCAGCAAGTTCCAGGTAACTGCGAGTTTCATTGTCGCTTGAATCTATCATGCTCATTGCGGAGATGAACGGGATGCGGACAGAGCCTATCCTGTCAAATCTTTTGAGAAGCAGGATTTTTCTGCCGGTGACAGATTTCAGCTGCCACTCGGGAACAGATATTCCAGCTCGTCCTGCAAGAGCAAGAGCAACGGCCTCCCACTGTTCTGTACTGATCTCATCCGAGCTACTGGGGAATTTTGCCAATAGCAGATTGCCCTGCTTGTCTATAACTGATGATTTTGGTCTTGCTCCTCCCAGGGAGGAACCCGGAGCCAGAAGAAGTCTGATATCATCATCTGATTCCCGGTTTGCCGAGATGTTATCTGCTGCTGCGAGAAGTCTGGCAAGGTCTATAAGAGGAGGTATGCTGCTACTCGTGTACTGTGCAAGAAAAGCACTGTTTTCTTTCATGGAGAATCGCAGGGCTCCCTGGCGGAGAATGTCATTAACCTGAAGCAGGTAATCAATCTCACTAAGATATCTTTGTGTTTGGCCGGAATTAGTAGAGTCGTGCTTCGCTTTTCTTCTCATAAGAATTCGACCCCATCTATCCGGTGAGGAATCTCCAATTGCTCCAAAAAGCTGTTTCCCCGGGCGGGTATGATAAGATCCGGCTCCCAGAGCCAGTGCCGGCTCCAGTGAGAATCTGTGTTTGCAGGTTAACCAGGAAGAAGCATACTCAAATGAAGTACTTTGTCGCCCTCCTCTGGTATGATGCCACAGTTGACCAATCATTTGAGTGCTGCCTTGAATGTCTATATGAACGAAAATTGGCTGACTCATTTGCTGCCTTCCCGTACTCGCTGAGGAAGCCGCTCTTCTTCCAGTGCAATACCTGAGAGATCATGCAGCACATCTGCAAGATCGGTGAGCCGATCAAGCATTCCCAGAGAAAAGAGGACTCTGGCGAATATGCCAATGGACACTCCCGGATCTCCCTTTTCAAGCTTCAAAAGAGTTGTTCTACTGATAGATGCCCTTTCTGCAAGAAGTCTTGTGGGTATGCGGCGACGCTTTCTTGCATCAGAAATATCATGTCCCAGCTTTCGCAGAGCATGCTGCACCGGTATCGGTAAACTGAATGAATATGCTTTATTCTGCATGATGCTCCAATTGTTTAAATGTTCAACATACTGAACGTTAACCTAGATAAGGTACATGATAATGGACGCAAGGTCAAGAGTTAAAACGATATCAACTTCCCGGATCTTTCCCGAATAATATTCTGTCCGGTGAGCCGTTCGGTGTGAGGTCGGCGGGCTTTGAAGTGAAAACACCCGTTATTGTTGCTGTGATGATTTTCAGATCGTAGCAGAAACTGCGTCTGTTCACATAATGTGTGTCAAGCTTGATCTGCAGCCTCTTGTTCAACTTTCCTTTTCTAAGCAGCCAGAGCTGGGCCGGGCCGCTCCAGCCCGGTCTTACAGTTTCTCTGGTTGCCGTATCAAGACCTTCAAGCAGTTTCTGCGGCAAGGGTCTCGGGCCCACAAAACTCATTCTGCCTGCCAGTATCAGGTACAGCTCCGGCAGTTCATCCAGGTGCAGTCTGCGAAGAAGCCTTCCCCATAAATTTATCCTGGCTGATTCGAAGAAGACCCGCCCTGTTTCTTTTCCGCTTTTCATTGATCTTATTTTCCAGTGTGTGTATTCCACACCATTCCTTCCAGTTCTTTTTGATGAGTAGAATGGAGGAAAACCTATGAACAGAGCAGAGATAAGCAGTGCTGTAAGTGCGAGGGGAAGAGTGATGATAAGGAGCACTGCCGCCGCTATGATCTCCACGAACCGGGGCATCAGAGTTCACCGGTTCTGATACACTTTAAGAACTGTTCTCCTCTCTGGAACAGATCAACAAAGAACGGCGCACCGCTGCAGCCCGGCGAAAGGAGAAGAGTGCTATCCTCATCCGGCTTCAGACAGCTCATACCCATGTCTACTGCTTCCTGCATGTCTGAAGCGGTCTTGAGCTGACTGGATTTTGTGTTTTTCAGCTCTTTTCTGAGTCTTATTGATGCAGGATCATCTTCGAAGAGAATTGTGCAGTGTACTTTTTCCTTTATAAGCTTTGCCAGTGGGCGGTAGTCGAGATTTTTGTGCCCCCCGCCTCCTGCAATAAGCACCAGCGTTTTTCCTTTCAAACTGTTGATGGCTTTTACTGCCGAATCAGGGGTGGTTGCTGCGGAATCGTTGATAAAGGTGATTCTGCCCATTTTACCGGCAAACTGGAATCTGTGCGGTATTCCCGGGAAAGATGCTATCCCACCGGCAATTTTGTGTTTATCAACACCTGCTGCAACAGCACAGCAGACAGCCGGAGGAATAAGATTCAGATGGAGAGGCACAGCCATGTGTTCCGGAAGTGAATCTTTGTGAATGATCTGTGTTGCTTCATCTTCCTTCCAGATTATCCAATCATCCTGTATGCAGCACCCGGAGTTGTTGCCCAGTGATCGTGTTGATGAGAAGAACAGTCTTTGTGAGATGCCAGGGATCTTTGAAAGAACAGGATCATCGGCGGGAAGAATAATTATGTCTTCCTTCTTCTGGTGTCTTACAATGGATTCTTTGTCAAATCTGTATTCCTCCATGGAATTGTACCAGTTCATGTGGTCTTCGAAGAAGTTTAGCCAGCAGCCTATATGCGGTGATCTTTTGTGGAGGTTCATTTCCTTCAGCTGCCAGGAAGAGAGTTCCAGAACCGGGTATATGGTCTTGTCATCAACAAACCGGAGAGGGGAGACACAGTTGTTGCCTGCAGCAACTGAATTCATGCCTGCAGACTGAAGTATATGGCTTGTAAGATGTGTGGTGAAGCTTTTTCCCTTTGTACCTGTTATGCCCGTCCAGTTTGTTTCTCTTTTTTCGCTGAAGAGGCCTATGGGGCTTTCCACAGGAACTCCCGCCTCTGCTGCTGCTGTGAGATATCTGTTGCTGCGCTTGATGCCGGGGTTTCTTATTACCAGATCCGCCTCGGTGAAATCGCTTTCTCTGTGGGTGCCCACTACAAACCTTATGTTAAGGTCTTTCAGCTCAGTCAGGGCTTCTTTCAGCGCAGATTCATTCTGTAGATCGGTTACTGTTACTTTCGCACCATGGCGACAGGCGTAGAGTGCTGCTCCCAATCCACCATCCTTGGTACCAAGCCCCATGATGAGAACATTTTTTCCATGGAGATTCTCACCTCTTCTGAAGAGCTTCATGAGAGGACTCCGAAAAGGTTGTGGTCCAGCTGATGAGCCTGCAGGTACTCGGGATGTTTTCTCGTGTACAGATCATAGAGCTTCTTTCCTACATGATGGTCGAGATGGCTGCCGCATACAGGACCGCACGACTGCTTTGAGTTGAATGTCATCCAGTCAAAATCTTCACTCCAGCTGCAATCGGGTTTTACCCTTCCTACGAATCTCTGACAGGCATGAACCATTCCGCCGGGGTCCACCAGTGCGGTTGTATTGCCTGCTGCACAGCGAAGCTCCGGGATCCATCTCCCAAGAAGAAGTCTGTGGTGGCCGCCCAGCCGGATTGAGTGGTTGGAAGCTTCCGAGTAAGCGTTTTCCAGAAGATCGAACTTCTCGTCATGAGACATTGGATTCTCATCCAGATGAAGGAGAGAGACAGAAAGCTCTTTCAATCCCAGTTCACTGGAGATGAAACGGATCAGTTCAGGAAGATGTGTCGAACTTTCTCTGTCCAGTACTGCGTTGAGATACACAGGCAGCTCCAGGTTCTGCAGCATCTTAATGCCTTTGATGACCTTCTGGAAAGAACCTTTGCCATTCTGCATTTTCCGCCTTGAATCATGAAGCAGTTCAGGGCCGTCCAGAGATATTACATGTATAAGTCGCTTCTCTCCCTTGAAATCCTGCAGTTTGTCTTCCGGTAGAATTGTTCCGTTTGTGTTTATTACCACCCAGCCCCCTGGAACTCTTGAAAGAAAATGATCCGTTACCGCTGGCAGCAGCTCCTTTTCCAGCCATGGCTCTCCTCCTGTGAACCTGATCTGAGGCCTGCCTTCAGGATTTGAGCTGATGATGTGCTGTGTGAAAGATTCTGCTATTCTCATGAACAATTCCGGGTTTCCCTTTTCTACATCCACAGGGAAGTAGCAGTATTCACAGATACAGTTACACCTGCCTGTGGGCATGAGATAGAGAGAGGTAACCATCAGTAGCCTCCCCTGCAGTCCCAGTTTGTGATCTTGTCTTCCAGGGTGGCCTGACAGAAAGAGGCTCGTACCGGAGAGTTCTTAAACTTTGATGCTATCTTCCGAAAAAGATCAAGCCGCCATTCCATCGGTGGGTGAACCGGTTCATCTTCTGTTTGGGGATAGTGTTTCATCATCCGGTTGAAGAATTCCTCGGGCAGTGCCGCTCTCATTTTTTCTGCAATGGTGTTGTTTATTCTCAGGGTTTCCACACCGATGGCAAATGGCTTTACCTTAATCACCCACTGCAGGAGTTTCTCCAGTCTTTCTCTATCTGTTACCCCTGGAATAATGGGATCGATCCTAACCACAGTGCGCAGCTCCGGGATTCCTGCAAGCTCCTCTATCATTCCCGCTCGTTGTTGTGCTGTGGGGGCAGAGGGCTCCAGCATGTCTGTGATGCTGTTATCAAGGGTATTCAATGAGATGGCAACAAATGCTTTTTTGTTGTTTCTGATAACATCAATGTCTCTTTTTACCAGCAGACTTCTTGTGATTATGTAGAAAGGCTGACCTGTTTTAGAGAGGTGTCTTACCAGAGAACCTGTGCGGTTGTGTTTTTCTTCACACGGAGGGTATGCGTCTGTCCAGGGAGAAAGGTAAAGAGGAATATCAGACACAGGGGCAGCGATCAGCTTCTTTTCGTTTCCAGTGGGTTGCACTGTTTTTTCGTGATTCGGTTTTGCCACACAGTAGACACAGCCGAACGGGCATCCGGTGTAAAGATCCACCTCCCGTATTTCGGGGCATAAATCACGATACTTCGGCATATCAATATCCCGGCGGGGGCGGGTCAAGGGCACTAATGGCGTTCCTGAGTTCCGCGGCATACAAGCTGTCGCCCTGAAGCTCTGCAGCACTAGTCAGGTAACCAAGCCCCTCCTGCAGATTCCCTGTATTGATGTGCCGGGCAAATTCGCTTTCCAGGTATGCTTCTCTGCCCTGGGAAGGAACCTCGATGAACCAGTTCTGCTTGTCCATAAGAGACAAAGCTCTGTTCGCTTCTTCCAACGGCTGCATGCCGTTATTGCTGTTCATACAGGCGTTCACAGCCGAGTAAAAGAACTGCACTGCTATCTCGGCATGGGTTCTGCCTTCCATTTTCGACATGAGTATGTGGTTCAACCAGTTTCCTGCACCCTCTATGTCTTCCAGGGCCAGAAGACTGTCCATTGCAGCATAGGCCATCTCTGCGGCATCGAAGACATCTTCGCTGATCAGGCTGAACTTCCATTCGCTGTTTCTTTCCCAGGTGCTGATGGGGTAAGAAGAACTCATGCTTCCGTAGGGGTAAAGGTTAAGTGTTCCGGTCTCCTCCATCCATTTCCCGTAAAGTTTGGCAAAGTTGATAGATCCTGGCAATAACAGTGTGTCTAGAGGAAGCCATCCCTCCGGAAAGGCGAATGCTATGATTATACTGGTGAAGTCAGTTGGCTCTGTTGAAAAAGATAAAGGTATGAGTTCAATCTCTTCGGCGCTCGGGGGCAGCAGTTGATCCGGATAGTTCAGAATCTGGTAACCGCGAATGCGGAGATTGGCATTACAGCGGAACGGTTCCAATTCCTCCTGTGTCAGATAAGAAGATGTATCCACCGGTAGAGCAAGAGTGATTTGTTCATCTGCATGATCAAACTCGTTTCCATTCCACACCGATTTCAGTATAAGAAAAAAGCTGGTTTGCGCCCCGTCTTCTGCCTGGGTATGCTCAGAGATCACAGCCACAGAGTTCACAATGTTGTCTGCAAGGTTTTCTTCCGGCGAAACAAAGTAGGAGATCACATCAAAATTCTCTTCGACCAGCCCTTCTAAGATACTTGGTCCTGTAACGATGACACTATCGTCAGCTATAACCACTACCATTTTCTCAAACATCAGATCGGAAGCTCGTGTTGGGAAGTGCATAATGAAAACAGCAGATGCATTCTCAAAGCGGGTTTCATCTATTTGAATGAAACAACCCCTGTAGTTGAAATCCCATTCTTCCAGAGTGGGGATGGTGCTCGCGTCGAACAATCTCGAAAACACAATTCTGCCATTTCTTGTGAGCTTGAAAGAACCCCTCATTCCTCCTGACCACTCTCCTGATTCAGAGAAGCCATACATAAGAACAGTTTCACTGGCCGGGTCGAATTTGAAAGTCAGTGCAAGGTCTTTGATGCGCACAAACCCCACAGTATCCGGGGCAGAGGGGGTGGATACTTTGCACCATTCTCCGCCGAAGTTACCGCGTGCAGGGCGCCCAAACAAGGTCACCTGAATACCCGAAGAAAGAACATCCAGTGTGTCTGCATTCTGATCCGGTGCTGATAACAAAGCAGTTTCCGAGAATGTCCATCCATCACAGCCCTGATAAATACCTGCCAGGCAGCTTACGGAGAACAGAGCAAGTAAGAAAAGAGTCCGGCTCATTTTGTACCTCCGTGATCTTGAAAATTGCCTGATCTACGACCGTTGAATATTCACCATTAGTTTTAACAGGTAAAGATATAAATGTTAGCTGTATAATTTGCTCTGTCAATTTTACTGGAGTGGATGAGATTCAACGAGGGATCAAAGACAGTGGTTTACCGAGGTGAACACATTATTCCACTTCTAAATGTTGCAGATCCCCTGGAATTGAAAGCACAGACAACATCATGCTTCTGCTGAAAACCTGTTATTGTTGGGTTGCAATAAAGCTCTTTGCGGCAGGAGAGCAAACTTATGTGGAGGAGTATTATGAAATCGGTTCTTATTCTGGTTATGGCTTCACTAATGTCAGTTTCCATCTGTTCAAATGAAACATCTGCAAAACATGAATACGGTAGTATTATCATTTTCACAGAAAATGATACATTGAGCTTTGATGATCTCAGTTTGCAGTACATTGGAAACCATAGAGAAGAAGTTCCCTCGTATGGTGAATTCTTATTGAGTAATTTTCAAATCTGGAATCAGAATACCGATACAATTGTATCATGGACAGATGGAACAGGAGAAATTGCACCGGCCGAATTTCAGTTTGCAGGTGACAATTTCCGGCTTGAACTGGAGTATTCTCTTGAACTGGGAATGCTTGAGAGTAATGAGCTTGTTCTCTGGAAGGATTAGTACAGACAAAACCTGAGGATCTACCCCATGATGATTTGAGAAGAGAGCACCTGTCCCGCACCGTAGGCGTCCCAAACGGTAACGCTAAATAGCAGCTCTATTCGCCGATAAAATGGATGCAAATGCAAGTGTTCTGTTTCCCTGCTTCAGCAGCATGGTAATACATGATGTACACCTCCTTCAGACGATCAAAAGGACTTTCTTTACTTGGATTGAAATGTTAAAAAATGACCGATCACACATATCCTTTTTATGCCAGCTGGCAATTCGCCAGGAATGTCAGAAAAGAAGTTGATCCGTAATACGTATTAAGAGAATCTGCAAGTATCACTGGTTCCAGATAATGCAGCAAACAATTAGAGCAACCTAAACATCATATCCGACCCAATGTTTTCCAGCGGCTATGGTTCAAATGGATTGAGAAGAAAGATGTTGTCTTCATCTCATTGCCTGCTGTCATGGGTTGTTGTATTGTCTTTTTAGTTTTACCGATTGAATACAGAGTCGTTGGAGAACCTCAGGAGACCCCATTGCCGGTGTATTACCTAGAAGCTGAGGAGGTTGCGTCTGTCCTGGTTCACGCCTTTTACTGGCAGAGAGAATGAGCTGAAACAGCTGAATCTACTGCTGGAAGAAATGCTGGACTACAACGGTGGATTCGTTCTGATCAGGGGTGAAACGGGCATCGGGAAAACGAGGTTGCTCAGTCACTTCACCGATGGACTGAGAAACCGCAGTCTTTACATACTCACAGGCAGAGTTATCAGAGGAGAAACCAAGCCCTTCTCTCCCTTCACCCAGATGCTCCAGCACCTCTTTTTTGATGTCCGTGGCAACAGACCGTGGTTTCTAAAATTCCTGCCACCTCAGATCGCCGGCTATTTCAACCATCTCATGCCGAATCTAAAAAACCTGTATCCTGTTGACCTGCCTGAGCCCGTTCTTCCTGTAGACAATCTTTCAATTACCTATTCTTTCCAGAAACTGTTTGATAACCTTTCAAAATCCAGACCACTGGTGATAATACTGAACGATATACAGTTGATGAGCGAGGAATCTGTTCAACTGCTAAAACACCTTGTATATCGAATTGAAGACCAGCCAATTCTTCTTCTGGCAACAGTTCGGTCGGACATGGGAAACGAGCTTCTGGAAAAAGCTATTGATGAGTTGAATCGGGGGCGTCTGATCCACAACATGAACCTGCAGTGTTTCTCAGCGGAAGATATTGAAAATTGTCTTCTGAAGAAGTTTGGGGGAAGCCTCTCTATTCCCTTTTCCAACTGGCTTTCCGGGATTACTAAGGGAAATCCGTTGTATGTCGAGGAAATTCTGAAAACGCTTGTTCGGCAGAACATCATCTACCGATCATCCAGCCAGGACACATGGCTGGTAAGTGATGATTTCCAGGACTTCACCATACCGGAAACGGTTGAGAGCGTTATTCAGTATCGCCTTGGAAACATGACTGATTACGATCTTTCTGTTCTGCAGAGTGTCGCAGTTATCGGAGAAAAGTTCAGCCTGAAAACAGCTCTGGCATTAATGTCGGGAGAGCCTGCGAGTAAAGTCGCTGAATCCTGCAGCAATCTTGCCGATTCGGGAATGCTTACTGAATCTGACGGTATGATGAAGTTTGCACATCCATTGATACACACCATACTTCACCGGGGGATAGAGAAAAACAAGCTGAGGAAGCTACACAGGAAGCTTGCAGGCATTCTCCGGGAAGAATCCGGCACTGAAGACAGTATTCTTCCCCACATGTTAATCGGCTTAATCCCGGAAGAGGAAACATCCGAACTCTCAAGTCGCTTGTTTCGTACGGCTGAATCGCTGCTGCAAAGCAGTTGTAACTATCCAAGAGCACATGCATATCTCAAGACTGCACTTGAAATTGCCGAAAGGGTTCCTTGCCCGTTAGTGGAAAGACTGAGGATTCAGAGCGAGTTGAATCGCCTCTCATGGATCATGGGTAACGATGTATCTACAGTTGAGGAGGCGGAAGGCCTCGCAGACAAACTGATTCGGAACAGCCTCTACAAAGAAGCTGCTACAACCTGTCGAATGATTTTTCACACAGCACTGCTTTCCGGAAATATGGAAGAAGCAGAGAAGTTTCTTAGAAAGGGTATCAGCCTCCTTGAAACCAGTGATTCTTTGTTTTGGACACTTACAGTTGAGCATTGTCTGCTGCAGAGAAGAAAAGGCCTTCTGGATGAGTCAACGGTTGAAGCAGAGAAACTTAGCAGAGAGATTCCGGAAGAAATAGCATCGGAAGCTCTGTACAAGGTTTTCAAGAACATGGGTCTTGTTTCTTTCCTGAAAGGTGACGTAAGCAGGGCAAGCGAGTACATGGAGAAAGCCAGAAATGTCGTGGAGGAGCAGCACCTCCTTGTGTACATGGGTGACTCTCTGTTGAACTTGTGTCTCGCTGAAATGACAAAAGGCAAAATAGACAGCGCTCTGAGAAAACTCAATGATTCAAAAAGGGAAATTGAGCTGCTGAATCAGAGACCGCTTCTGGGAGTGAATCTGCTGTACACAGGAACCTGCCTGTTATACCTGGGTGAATACCGGAAGGCGATTAAATTCTTTGAGAATACGGCTGCTCTTGCTGAAGAGATCAACAGTCCAAAACTGATTTATTCATCCCGGATCAGTAAAGCAAAAGCCCTTTTCTTCATGGGTGATATTGAATCTGCGGAATCTGTTCTGGGTAGAATTCCAGAGGAAAACATCCCGAGACCTGTGCGCTGTGAGATCCAGATGTTGCGAAGCCAGTTATACCTGAAGAGAACAGAATTCGCATCTGCGGAAAAATGCGTGGACGATGCATTGAGTATTGCAGAGGAACTACACCGCGGTACCAAATACGGCATTGCTGCAGGCATCAAGTCGCGGATCCTTCTTGGGAAGAAAAGGCGAAAAGAAGCCAGAAGATGGCTTAAAACCTCAAGGGATAACCTTTTCTTAAAGGGTGAAGTGCCGTGCATGACGGAGATACTGGTGGGTTATGGCCTGGCAGCAGGAGACTCTATGGGGGAAGAAGCGCTTTTTGAAGGGTTGGAAATGCTTTTCAGCATGGGAGCCCTGGCCAGGATCAGAGACCTTAAGAAAATTCTGAAAAACAGGGATGATCTCAAGGCAGCAGCAGATCTTATTACAGAAAGAATTGACAGAGCGCAGGATAACAGAATTGAAGTTCTTACTTTTGGAGGCCTTTCCGCTAGAAGGCCGGGCGACATGAATCCCGTGGAGAAAAGGGAGTGGCAATCTAGAAAAGCCCGTGAGTTGTTTGCACTGATTCTGATTCAGAAAGCCCCGCAAGGCATTACCAGGGAGATACTGGCTTTTCATTTGTGGCCGGATGCAATCGAGAAGAAAGCACAGGCTAATCTGAGAGTGGCACTGACCCATGCAGGCAAAGCTCTGGGGGTTGAGGCAATTATCCATGACGGACCATTTTTGAGAGTTAACAGAGGTGTTGTCTCATCAGACTTTCTGGAGTTCGAAGAACTCGCCAGTCAGTGGCGTGACCTGAAAGACGGAGGCAAAGAACACTCGGCAGAGGATAGGGCACGTAGAGCTCTTGATCTTTACCGGGGCCATTTCCTCCCGGAATTCTATACTACACCACTGCTGGACAAGCAGGACGAGCTGGAAGGTATCCGGAGAGAGTTATTGTTCTGGCTGGCAACACGAAGCATGGAGAAGTGCGAGTGGAGCGCAGCAGCTAAGTCAGCAAGAATATTGCTCATCGCAGATTCCTGCAATGAAAAGGCATGCAGTATTCTTATGCAGAGTCTGGTTAACCGGGATGATCGAATCGGCGCCCTGAGACAGTATGACAGGTTGAGTGCTTGTCTTGAACAGGAATTTGATGCTGAACCCGGCTCAGCGCTGAAGAAACTGCACAAGCAGATACTGGGGGAAACAGGCCCCATTTCCTGATACCCATCTTTCATTAACATTTTTTTAACATCGCTATTTATTCTTTCTGCATGAGAAACAAAGGAAAGAAGATCTGCCCGCTCTGCAATTATCTCGGAAGAGATGATGCTCAAACCTGCCCTCACTGCGATGTGCCTCTTATCTCTTCGTGCCCTAAGTGCAGTTCCAGAATCAATACGGCGTTTGCAAAGTACTGCTCTATATGTGGATATCGCTTCGCTGCACATTCAATAGGTAGCCAGGAAAATGAAACTCATGAGAAATATCCCGTTACCAATTCGAGAAACTGTCAGCAGACAAATCATCAGCCGGGTAATCCAGCTGATAAACAAAGGAGAGAACAATGAAAAGCATTCTGTTAACTGTCGTAGTAATCCTGACAATATCACCATCTGTCCTCGGTGATACATACAGCGAGCTGCCTGTGGCAGATACGTGGATATGGGCAGGCAGCGGCCCATGGGGAGCAAGCGCTCAACTGAGAACAAACATCACATCGGCCTTCGATCAGGAAATTGTGATAGCGTTCGATCTCTCTTCCATCCCCGCTGGTTCTGTAATAAACTCTGCAGTCTTGAGCTGTTACAGATATGATGGAGAGGTCGGCAGTGCTCTCGAGTGCGATATCTACCGTGTTACTGAATACTGGGAAGAACCTTCCCTGATAAACTGCATCGGTCACGACACGAATGTGTCGTATGACCAGGTAGTAGTATCTGTAAGCGACTGGTATGATTTTGATATAGCTGTTCTGGCTCAGAAGTGGTTAGACGGAACTTTCACCAACTACGGAGTGGTCTTCTACGGTACAGGAGGAACAGGATCATACCAGTACTTCCGCTCAAAGGAATCCGGTATGAATGAACCGCACCTGGACATAGACTACACTCCACCCTCCAGTCTGGAGTCTGTGACATTTGCTTCCATAAAGGCAAGCTTCAGCGATTAGCAGCAACCAAATTTGCAGGTGGATTTACCTGCTGAGGATTGCAGTGACAATCAGGCACAGACACCGTCGGTTTACTCTGACTCCATGGGTTTGCCAGTGATACGCTTTCTCTTGCAGGATACTACGGGGATGTCTCTTTCGGGCAGCTCAACTTTCAGCCCTGCCGGTCTTTCTCCCTCATGAAACTGTATCCTGGAGAGTAAACTGCACATCAACAGAGCGGAGACATAAAGGCCACCAGATCAGATTGCTTAATCCTCTGGCGATCTGCGCTGTAACTGCACAGCACTTGTTGTCAGACATACTTCTGGAGCCTATGAAACCGCGGGTGAATCTGGTATATCTTGATTCTACTTGTTGTTAAAATGGAGGGAGAAGAGTTATTCTTAATCTGGTTCCCCGCCCGATCTCATTGAATTTTTCCGATGGCAATCTTTCCGGATCATTCACCGGAACAGTTTTTGTTTTCGATGTGTCAGGCTTCACAAACATGGCGGAGTCACTTTCCATGCAGGGAAACGTTGGTGCTGCAACCCTTTCAAATACAATGAACAGCATTTATACAAGAGGTATTCTCTCTGTTATCCGTGGCAGCGGGGGCTTTGTTTCCGGCTTCAGCGGAGATTCATTCGCGGTAATACTTCCAGGAACATCAGTTGCCGAAACAGAGGCTTTCGCACAGGAGATGATGAAAAGGCTCGCACAGTCGTCAGCGTCTTCAAATGCCGGAATAGTTTTCAGAGCTGGAAGCTGCCAGGGCAGAATAGACTGGGGAATATTTGGAAGAGAAAGAAAAGGATGGTTCTTTGCTGGAGATGTTTTCAGAAGAGCCTTCAAGCGGTTGGATAAAGCTCCTCAGGGAGGAGTTTCCAGGAGTCGAAAAAGATCATCCGCCGGAGATATCCTGCCAACAGCAGACAAAATGGGCGGTCGGGCACCGGACAAAACCATAGAAACCGGCTTTTTCCCTGAAAAACTCCTTAACTCAGAACCTTATGGTGAGTTCCGAAGAGTGTATTCCGTGTTTGTTACTCCTTCGGTGTTTGAGGGGGAAGACAGTGATCTGATCAGGGCAATGGCTCCCGAAGTAATTCAGTCTTCTGTTGAAACCGGGGGGTTTTTCAATGGAGTTCATTACGACTCCACCGGATTTCATTTCCTGACCTTGTTTGGTGCTCCGGAAGCTCACGAGAAGGATCTTGAACGGGCTTTGACCTTTTCGCGCCAGGTATGCAACCGGTCGGCATGCTCTGTGAGAATAGCAATTTCCTCGGGAACGGTGTATGCAGGTTTTCTGGGCTTCCCTCAGATGGGAACCTATACGGTACTGGGAAGTCAGGTAAATCTTGCAGCAAGGATCATGAGACTTGAGAACACTTCCGGTATCTTTGTAACAGAGAAGATCGCTGAAGAACTTCCAGCACCCGGAAAGTCTATCTCTATACAGGTCAAGGGCATGAAAGACGAAGTCAATATCTTCAAACTCCATGAAAAAACTACAGAATCAGTTGGGCATCCTTATGAGGGCGAGCTTCTCGGAAGAGAGGAAGAACTTGAGATAATTACCGGTCTCGCCGAGAAAACATCAGGTGGATCAAAAGGGAGTGTTTTTCTGGTTTCTGCTCCTGCAGGAACCGGCAAGTCTCATCTGCTCTGGGAGGCTGGCTGTATTCTGGAGACCCGGGGATATCGAAGGATCCATCTGAGATGTGATGATGTGATAAGACGCAGCTTCGGGCCGTTTGTAACATTTCTCAGGGGATATTTTCAGCAGAAGAAGGATTTGCCTGAAAGTGATAATCACGAGGTTTTCAACAGGATATTCCAGAGAACATGTTCAGCATTGAAGATTCATGATCCCCATGCAGTACAAGAGCTTGAAAGAACTGTATCATTTATTGCAGCCCTTCTGGGAATTGATATCCCCGAATCTCTTTACCATCAGGTGGGACCGGAGGGAAAACAGGAGAATACGATAACGGCCCTCAGGGAATTCTTTCTTGGTATAGCTCAGCTTGAACCTCTTTTTCTGGTTGTTGATGATGTTCAATGGCTTGATGACAGTTCTGAATCTCTGGTAAGAAGCATAACAAGGAATATGGAGAATATTCCCATGGTTCTTGCCCTTTCAGCCAGAACCCATGATGATGGCTCTTTAATAGAAATTCCTTATGAAAAGGAGTTTCCTGTTATCAACCTGGGACCTTTGCAGTCACAGTCACTTCCGGATCTGGTTGAAGATATTCTGGGAGGGAAGCCGGATCCCGAGTTACAGGAATTCCTGGAAACGCATTCCCGAATGAATCCATTCTATCTGCGGCAGTATGCCGTCTATCTCTCTGACTCCGGCTCAACGGTCAAAAAAGATGATCTCGTTATACTGTCCACATCTCCTGATGAGATTCCCAGAGGGATAGTTGATCTTCTTATGGCCAGAATCGACCGTCTTTCCGGAGAGATGAAGCAAGTTGCAAAAACAGCATCAGTCCTGGGATTTGAATTTAACACCATGATACTTTCCGCAATGCTTACCGGGGGGAAGCTTGAGTCACTCCTCACCAGCGGAGCCAGAGAAAAACTCTGGTCGTCTATCTCTGAGATTGTTTACATTTTTCAGCACTCTCTTCTCCGGGAAACCGCATACAGCATGCAGCTGGAGAGTGAACTTGTTAAGCTTCACAACATAGCGGCCTGTGCTATTGAGGATATCTACCCCGGTGACGAGACCTTTTTTCCTGATCTTGCTTACCACTGGGAGAAAGCAAAAGACCTTGAGTCTGCCTGTTTCTATCTCGACAAGGTGCTTCAAACCGCTTCAAAGAACGGTGACATCAAGCTGAGTTACAAATACGCAGTTAAGTTGAGGGAGCTTCTGGAGAAACAGCCTGACAAAAAGGAACAGCTTATTACTGTAATGTTGAAGGAAATTCAGATACTGGGGATATTTGCAAGACTCAGAGAGGCTGTTGAGCTTGCTCAGAAAACCGAAGTGCTGGCGCTGTTCACCGGGAACAGGAGGAGGTATGCAGAAGCAATAGGTATGCGAGCATGGCTTACCTCCCGCCTTGGAGATCAGAAAACAGCTCTGAAAATAAACGAGAAGGCTCTTGAAATTCACAATGAACTGGGGTATCTCAAAGGAATTTATGAGTCCACCGGATATCTGGG
>JAOZRM010000046.1:0-12968 GCA_029940175.1 Candidatus Sabulitectum sp.
ATATTCCGCAGATGTCAACGGAGACGGTTACATAGACGTACTTGGTGGTTCATGGACCGATGATGGTATCACCTGGTGGGATCTGACTACATTCATTTCAAACGGTTCGCTGGAATCCACCGTGCTGGATGTGCAAGAAAGCCCGAACTGGCAAACCATTGACTGGAACAGTAACGAACCAACCGGTACAAGTGTGGCTTTCCAGGTAAGAGCTTCCGATAATTCCTCCAGCATGGGAGCGTGGTCGGATACTTTGACAGCTCCCTGTACCCTGTCAGGAATCCTGGCAGATCAAGACAACTATTTACAGTACAGAGCCATACTGACCACAACAGATCCACTTTCGACACCGACGCTTCAAGATGTCTCGGTGGGCTGGCAGCTGTTCACTGGTACTGAGGAAGAATCTGAAATTGAGATTTCTGCATTCGCTTTGTACGGTGCTTCACCGAATCCAGTTGTTGGCACTGCTGTACTGGGCTTCTCACTGCCTGTGGATTCGCGGGTAGAACTGATCGTATACGATCTGAGTGGTCGAACGGTTCATTCCATTTGTGGTGAGTACCAGTCAGGTGTTCATGAGGTTGCATTAGACGACCTGGCCTGCGGGTTATATGTGGCTCGTATGACATCGGAGGAGTTCACGGATACCCAGCAATTTGTGGTGATCAAGTAGTCACCATAGAATGTTGTAGAGGCTAAAGGGTAACGCTTCCCGGCGAGCCTGATTACGGAGACTCGCTGGGGATGAATACGAACTGAGCAAGCACGGAACTGGCAAGTCGTTTCTGTTGTACATATATATCTATGCGGTTCGGATGGCGATTGGGATGGTGTACCAAATTCCTGTCATTGACATGGCTCTACCTCACCGATGAGGCACTTTATACCAAGCTATAATCCCCTGCACTTGACCAATGCGCAGGAATACCGGAAGTTCTCCCAACGGAGGTTAGACATGAATCTTGAAAAAACACTTGCTGTGCTGAGGCAGCTGAAGCCTTTACTCAAAGAACGTTTCGGGATCATAAGAATTGGTGTCTTCGGTTCTGTAGCTCGTAACGAAGCCAAAGAGGACAGCGATGTTGATATTATTGTTGAAATGCCTCCGGATCTTTACGCAATGGTTCATGCTAAGGAGCAGCTTGAAGAAGCTCTTCATGCACCAGTGGACCTGGTTCGATATAGAAGCAGAATGAATTCTCTGTTGAAGGAGCGTATTGAAAAGGAGGCAGTCTATGTCTGATGTAAGACTTCTGGAAGACATAGCGGTGCATATATTGGAGAGCATCTACAAAGTTGAACGCCGTTTCAGATTGATATTTGTTATAAAAAAAGGATTTGATCAAGCTATGAAAACTAAAGTGCATGCAGTTGTTGTTCTTGTTGTTGTTGTTTCTTTCTTCTGTCAGTCTGCTCTGGCGCAGACTATTCTGTACACAATGCCCGAGGAAACTGAAGAACATGAAGGTACCTGGCTGCAATGGCCTCACAATCATTTGTACGGTCCTTACTACAGAGGTGATGTGGAACCAACCTGGATAGCCATGACAAATGCCCTGCAGTCCGGAGAAAAGGTGCACATAATTGCCTATGACGCAGCGGAACAGTCACACATAATATCTGTTCTTACCAGTGCAGCAGTTCCATTAAGCAATGTGGATTTCTTTGTTCATGAGACAGATGATGTGTGGATTCGAGACAATGGGCCGATGTTTGTGTATGACCAGAGTGATGAATTGATCATTCTTGACTGGGGGTTCAATGGCTGGGGAGGGGATACACCCTATTCTCTCTGTGATGTTATTCCCCAAAGTGTAAGCCTGGACCTTTCTCTTCCTTTGGTAGATCTTAGTGCTATGGTTCTGGAGGGAGGTGCTATTGAGCATGATGGAAACGGAACCATGATGGCCACAAGAAGTTCCATAACCCATCCAAGCAGGAATCCTTCCCTGACTGAAACTCAGATAGAGGAATTCATAACCACCAACATGGGAATTACCAAGTTCATCTGGCTTGACGGTCTTTACGGTTCTGAGATAACAGACATGCACATTGACGGTTTTGTCAAGTTTGCAAATGACAGTACTATTGTAACAATGAACAATGCTGACCTTTTGTACTGGGAAGTAACCCAGTCAGATATTGATCTGCTGTACGGAGCCACAGATATCAATGGAGTTCCGTACAACTTTGTTTACATTCCATTAACGCAGAATGATGTTGTTACCGCATACGGTACGAATCTTGGTTACAAAGGATCTTACGCCAATTACTACATTGCAAATACAGTAGTTCTTGTACCCACGTACGAAGACCCCAATGATGCTGTAGCAATGGATATCATTCAAGGGCTTTACCCCGGTAGAGCAGTTGTTGGTATTGATGTAAGAAACCTGTATGAATATGGTGGGATGATTCATTGTGTTACTCAGCAGCAACCAGTTGACCTTACTTCCTCCGGTGTTGCTGAATCGGCAGGTTCATTAACTCATCTATCTCAGAACTGCCCAAATCCCTTCAATGATTTTACAACAATTGCATTCTCAGTTGGAACCACTTCCCCTGTTGATCTGGCAGTGTATGATGTAGCGGGGCACTTAGTTTATGAGAAAGTGGACATATCTTCTTTGACAGCGAATGGTTCAGTTGACCTGTATGCTACTGATTTCCAAAGCGGAATCTATTTTTACACTCTAACTGCAAACGGACAGACTCTAAGCGGAAGAAGAATGATAGTAGTCCAGTAGAAGTTTACCTGGTGCCGGGATACTGGAAGAGGAAATTGAATCCCGCTATATTGTAAAGGTGTTTGTGGTAACCAAGATAAAACCGTCGGGAAAATAATAGATGAAAATACCGTTACTCTATATCCCTGGAACAAAGATCAGAAAAGTTCTGCATTTCCAGAAAAAATACACATATGGACGACCGATCATCCCACTTGGGTCTGATTGTCACCCTGCGTATACCCTGCAGAAGTTAAATTTGCGGGAAAGCAGTCTCCCGTTTGACTGGTTGAACACGGAATCTATCCGAGGGCTGTTATTTGTAAGGCAGAACGTTGAGGATAAATTTGAGCATTTCATGACTAACATGAAAGCAAACGAATTCGGTCACCTGGTTTCAGAAAAATACCCTTACTCAGAATTCATTCACGAGAAGAATATAGATCATAATGCAGGGGACAGAGATAGATTTAAAAGAAGAATTACGAGATTCCTCCGCTTCCTGGAAGAAGATGTTAGTTTCTTGTATAATGTTACCGGAGCATCTTTTACGACGGACAAGGTGGTTGACTTCTTTTACGGGTCAGTGGTTGATTTTTTGCATGTAATGAAGAAAAATGATAAACTGCACATATATATCAGATATAATGAGGATTGCACGGAAAATGAAAGTCAATGCAACCGTCTTATTGAAAAAATCGGGAACCTGGATCAGGTGGTAATAGCCAGGTACCTGAGAAGTTTGAGTCAATACGGAACCTGGGGGAACGAAAGCAAGTATCTGGCGTTGTATGATGAACTTGGAATCAGATTAAAGCAGACATTTCCGAGAATTTACATTAAGTAGCGATCAACCCGGTTTTTGAATTGATTTGTGAGCCTCTCTTTTTCTGTATATTCCATTTACAAAAAATTGGAAAAATGAAAAAGGAGACTTCATGCAGAAAAAACCCCTCATAAGTGCCTCTGAAAGGCTTAGCAAGCTTCCACCTTACCTCTTTGCAGAACTCGACCGGCAGAAGAAAGCCGCCAGAAAAAGAGGATTGGATCTTATAGATTTCGGCATTGGTGACCCCGATATGCCCACGCCCGATGAAATTGTGAAAGCTGGCCAGATTGCTATGGCCGATCCTGCAAATCACAGGTATCCGGATGGAGCCGGATGTGATTCTTTCAAAGAAGCCTGCGACCGGTGGATGAAGAGCCAGTTTGGTGTTCAGTGTGAAACCGCCGCAGTTATTGGGTCAAAGGAGGGTATAGCACATATACCAATGGCCTTCTGCAACAGAGGTGATCTTGTTCTTATTCCCAATCCCGGATACCCTGTTTACAGGGCTTCTGCAATTCTTGCTGATGCAATACCGGTTGATCTGCCTCTTCTTGGAGAAAACAATTTTCTACCTGATTTTGAGAAGATCCCACCTGCTGTTCTTAGAGATGCCAAGGTTCTTTTCCTGAACTATCCCAATAACCCCACCGGGGCTGTTGTTACTCTGGAGCAGATGACTGAAATAGTGAAATTTGCACGGGTGAACAATCTGCTTCTTGTGAGTGATAACTCATACAGTCATATCAGATTTGACGGAGTCAAACCTATGAGTTTTCTTCAGGTCCCCGGGGCAGAGGATGTTGTTCTTGAGTTTCACAGCCTCTCAAAAACATTCAATATGACCGGGTGGCGAATCGGATTCATTGCCGGTGGATCGAATCTGGTAAATACCTTCATGGGAGCTAAGGAAAACATAGATTCAGGCGTTTTTACAGCTATTCAGAAGGCTGGTGAAGTTGCCATGGATATGCCTCCGCTCCTCTTTAATGAGAGGTTGGAGATCTACAGGGAGAGAAGAGATATTCTTGTTGCAGGCCTGAAAAAACTCAACTGGGATGTATTTGATTCCCCGGGTACATTTTACGTATGGGTAAAACTTCCCAGGGGAGCAGACTCAATGGTGTTCGCCAGGAAGATGATCAACCATGCAGGTATTGTTACAACGCCGGGAAGTGGGTTTGGTACCTGGGGAGAAGGGTACATTCGTTTTGCACTGACCATAGAGTCAGCCAGAATACACCAGGCGATCGGCAGGCTTGAACAGATGGAACTCCATAAGGGAAGGCTGCTTAAATGGCTGAAAAAAACAGGAGACTGACAGGCACACTTTTGCTGGAGGGTATTTCACTGTACCTGCGGCTTGGAGCACTTTCTTTTGAGAGGATCGAACCCAGAAAAGTCAAGCTTGATCTCAAGTGGTCCGGGGAACTGTTTTCCTCCGGTAATCCGGTTGTGGATTATTCCAAGGTTTGTACCCTGTTCAAGCACAAGCTCGAACCCGAATATCTTTACATAGAAGAGCTTGCCCGGGATGCCCTGACTATTCTGGAAGCAAACTGGCCAGGACATTGGACAGTGTCTGTGCATAAGGATCATCCTCCTGCTGATTTACCTTTGGAAAGGGCCTCAGTCACCGTTGGCGGGTAGATCGTTCGCCCTGGGCCTGGGGGGCAATGTGGGAGATGTTCGAAGTAACATTCAGACTTCTGTTTCTCTACTTCAGCGTGATTCACGAATATCCGAGTTAAGAGTTTCTTCCCTTTATCAAACCCCGCCCTGGGGAGATGTAGAGGGTGGTGAGTTTCTTAATACTGCCGTCAGTGGCAGATGGACCGGAGCTGATCTTGACCTTTTGTATTTGTGCCGGTCCCTTGAGGGTGGATTCTCTGTTCCTGTTAAGAAGAATGGTGCTGCAAGAGCTCTTGATGTGGATGTTCTTTTTCTCCAGGGAGGTGTTTCCAGCAGGGAACTCACACTGCCTCATCCCAGGATGTCCATGAGACGATTCGTACTTGTTCCCCTGTGTGATGTCTGGTCTGAGAAAGTACCTGGTTTTGATGAAACGCCGGCAGCACTGCTAAAACGCGTACCCGATAGCCCTTGTATTATATTCCCCGGTAGTTTGGCTACAATTTAGACGGGGGTTGAACCAGTTTGAGAAGCGCAAAATATCTTGTTGTTGAAGGTCCTGTGGGAGTGGGGAAAACAAGCCTTGCAAGGAAGCTTGCCACCCGACTTGAGGGCAGAACAGTGCTGGAGGAAACAGGGGAGAACCCTTTTCTTAAACTGTTCTATAGAAACAGAAGAAAATACGGTTTCCAGGCTCAGGTTTCCTTTCTCCTTGCCAGGTACGTACAGCAGACAAGGCTTGTTCATCCGGATCTCTTCACCAAGTATCTTATTTCTGATTTTCTGTTTGGTCGGGGAATGATCTTCGCCAGGGTGAGTCTTGAGCCGGAGGAGCTGGGATTGTTTCAGAAATTGATGGAACAGCTGAATCCAAGGGTACCCTCTCCCGATCTGGTGGTGTATTTGCAGGCATCAACCGGTGTTCTGCTTGATCGCATCAACAGATTCGGAAGGGATTTTGAAAGAGACATGGACAGAGCATGGCTTGAGGAGCTTGTTGATTCGTATAACAGCTGGT
Source organism: Candidatus Sabulitectum sp. (assembly GCA_029940175.1). Lineage (GTDB taxonomy): Bacteria > Fermentibacterota > Fermentibacteria > Fermentibacterales > JCC-6 > Sabulitectum. Next base: position 6,206 of record JAOZRM010000046.1, read on the forward strand.
TTTTGCGGGACAGACAGTACCCGGTTCTTGTAGTAAATACAGATCAGGTAGATTTCGAAAATGATGAGCAAGCATTTGAAGGGCTGATTGAAGCTATCGAGTCTCATTCAGGAGGTATTCAGGGATACAGCCCCTTGCCAAACAGAGGATTGCTGATTTGATAATAACAGACAGTGAAGAAAAAATATCAGAATTATGTGCCAGGTGGAGATCTGAGGGGCTTTCCGTGGGTTTTGTTCCAACCATGGGTGCGTTCCATAAAGGCCATTTAAGCCTGGTAGAGATAGCTGTGGCCTCTTCAGACAGGGTAGTGGTAAGCATTTTTGTTAACCCCTCACAGTTTGGTCCGGGAGAAGATCTGGAGAAGTACCCCAGAACAATTGAAAGTGACTGCAAATTTGTGGAGGAACTTGGTGCTTCTGCGGTGTTTACTCCACGGGCTGACGTGGTGTATCCTCCAGGGTTTTCTACCAGCGTATCCGTTGCCGGTATCACTGAAGGACTTTGTGGAGCGGCGAGACCCGGGCATTTTAACGGTGTGACCACAGTATGTGCTGTTCTGTTCGGGATAGTAAAGCCTGATCTGGCTGTTTTCGGTATGAAAGATGCACAACAGCTTGCAGTTGTGAAGCGGATGGTTTCTGATCTTCGTATGGGAATAGAGATTGTCGCAGCACCCATTATCAGGGAGGCAGACGGGCTTGCTATGAGCAGCAGAAATCAATATCTCTCCAGGGAGGAACGGAACCAGGCATCTTTGATAAGCACTGGTATGATGAAAGCTGAGAATCTTTTCCACATGGGGGAGAGAAATTCTGAAATACTCAGGAAGGAATTCGTGAACACTTTGAAAGACGCACCTCTTCTAAGAGTGCAGTATATTGAAACAGTCAACCCTGAAACCATGCTCGGGGTTGAGGAGATTGATGATCGAGTTCTTCTGGCGGTTTCTGTTTTTGCCGGAAAGACCAGACTTATAGATAATATTTTGATTGAGTCGGAGGTTTAGATTGCTTAGGTGTTTTTTGAAGTCGAAGCTACACAGAATGGTCGTTACCCAGGCCGAGCTTGACTACATGGGTTCCATTACTATAGATCGTGATCTTATGGACATGACCGGGCTGCTGCAGAATGAGAAGGTTCTTGTGGCGGATATAGATACCGGGAATAGATTTGAAACTTATGTTCTGGAGGGTGAACGGGGAAGTGGAATCATATGTATTAATGGAGCTGCTGCAAATCTGTGTGATCCCGGTGACAGAGTGATCATTCTGCAGTTTGCCTGGATTGACATGGACAAAGAGCCTGTTCCTGCACCGGTGGTGGTAGTTGCTGATGATTCCAATCTAAATCCCAGGGAGCTTTCATGATTACAGCGGCAGTGATTCTCGCAGCGGGTATGGGTAAGAGGATGAAATCAGATCTGCCCAAGGTGCTGCATCCTGTTCTTGCAAGACCCATGGTTGAAAGAGCAGGTCTTGCGGCTGAAGCAGCTGGTGTTACCGAGATTACCGTGGTGATAGGGCATGGCAGGGAAAAGGTTATTCCCGTTCTTGAGAAGAATGGCTGGGGCTGGGTTGTTCAGGAGGAGCAACTTGGAACGGCTCATGCTGTGAGTTGCGCTCTGCCTCAGGTAGAGAATGCTGATGAAGTGGTTATTCTCATGGGAGATGTTCCTCTGCTCAGAGAAGAAACTGTCAGCAATCTTCTTCTGGCGCTGAGAGAGAGCAATGCAGCGCTTGCGGTGCTTACTACAACTCCTCCTGATGTGACCGGTTACGGAAGAATTCTTCTTGACTCCAACGGTATGATTGACCGAATTGTTGAAGAAAAAGATGCATCTTCTGAAGAGAAGGAATGCAGGATAATAAACACTGGAATAATGGCTTTTGACGGATCTGTTCTTGCAGAGGTTCTTTCCAGGATAGGTAACACAAATGCCCAGAATGAATTCTACCTGACAGATGCAGTGGCAATTGTTGGGGAAATGGGTAGAAATGCACTGCCTGTCTTCACACCTGAATGGCAGGAGGTCGCCGGAGTGAACAATCCTTTACAACTGGCAGCGTGCACTTCAGCCATGAAGAGAAGAGTTGTAGAATCACATCTGCTGTCCGGAGTTGTGATCCCGGATCCTGATTCTGTGTGGATAGAAGATTCAGTTATCATAGGAAAAGGTTCTGTGATCGGTAGGAACTGCAGACTCTCCGGTGAAGCTGTCATTGGAAACAATACAGTTATTGGAGATGGATCAATTATTGATGGTGTTGTTATTCAGCCTGGTGAGATCATTGAGGCATTTTCAATTCTCGGAGTGGATTAATGTCGGAAAGATTGTGGGCACCCTGGAGATATGATTACGTGACATCACCTGATGGTGGAACAGATCAGTGTGTATTCTGCGAAATCGGGAAGAGTGAACCTTCCAAAGACCGGGAGAATCTGATTCTTCACCGTGGCGAACATGCATTTGTGGTTCTTAATCGCTATCCGTATATCAACGGCCATTTGATGATCGTTCCATATGGGCATGTCGGGGATATCTCTTCTCTTGATAAAGATGAGAGAAGTGAGATCATGGAGCTTATTGTGCAGACCGAGGAAGCTTTGAGCAAGGGTATGAATTGCCAGGGAATGAATGGCGGATGGAACATCGGATCAGCCGGTGGAGCCGGGATACCCGGTCATCTGCATCTTCATATGCTTCCCAGGTGGAACGGAGATACTAACTTCATGGCTACTGTGGGTGCCATTAGAGTTGTTTCCCAGTCTCTTGAAAAGGCTTACGAGCAGCTTTCTGTGTTCTTTGGAGGAAAATAGTTGGGTAAAGCATCAACCAGACGGAAGAGGAAGAAGAAGAGCAGAAAGATACTTCCTGTTGTTCTTATCTCTCTTGCCGCGGGCTGTTTGATAACTCTTGCAGTGGTTTATTCACCCAGCTGGTTCCAGACTGAGCATATACCATCTTCGGTGGTTTCGGTATTTCAGTTCAGTGATTCCACTCCTCCTCCTGACACAATACGTATTGAAGTGTGGAACGGTGCAGGTATATCCGACCTTGCAGGGGGAGCCCAGAGTTTTTTTGAGACCAGGGGTGGAGACGTGACTTTTTATGCCCCGGGTCCACCTTTGAATGCCGAAGAGATGGACTACAGTGTCAGTGTGATCATTTCACACGATACATCATTTGCAGCTGCCAGGGAAGTGGCGGATGTTATAGGTATTGGAGATTCTTCCATTGTAATGATGCTTCCTCCACCTGGGCAGACAGCGCACGTGGATGTAACAGTTATCCTGGGACGGGATCGGGATGATCCATCGTTCTTTATCCCATACAGAGATTAAGATCAACAACTGGATACAGTTTTTTGAGAGGAGATTTTTTGAGTAATGAGGAAATGAGTCCGGATGTAGATGTACTCAAGGAGATCGTTGATGCGATTCATCAGCGTCACGGGTATGACGTCATGGCATTTGATATGTCTGAATTTCCACTGACAATGGATATTTTTCTGTTTGCATCAGCAGACAACCGGATACAAAGCAGAGCAATAGCAGATCACGTTGAAAGAACAGCCAGGAATCTGGGGTGGAAACTTCACCACAAAGAGGGTTATGATGAGGGGAGCTGGATACTGCTTGATTTCGTTGATCTTGTGGTTCACATATTTATTCCTGATGTGAGAAAGTATTACAACATAGAATCACTCTGGAGTGATGCCCCTATGAAGAAGTTCGAGGATGAATCAGGACTGGAGACAGATGAGGAGTTTACCTTTGAAATCACCCCTTCAGATCAGGGTTGATCTGGCTTTTGCAATGCACTCTGCATTGTGTGAAAAGTTTCAGACAGACATTCCTCTAATCGAGGTTCTACCATCCAGAAATCTTTCCTTCGGTGATCTGGCCTGCAGTTCCGCCATGCCTCTTGCCGGGAAGTTGAAAAGGTCTCCCCGGGAAATTGCTTCAGTGATGGCAGACTCTATAAGCAGCCAGTTTGCTCAAGTGGAGAAAGTATCTGTTGATGGACCCGGCTTTCTTAACATTACTCTTTCCGGTGAGTATCTGGCAGAGTTTACTGTTGCAACTGCCCATGGTGGAACAGGCCAGTTCATACCGGCGGATGGCAGTGGAAAGACAGCTCTTGTAGAATTTGTAAGTTCCAATCCCACAGGACCGCTTACAGTTGGGCATTGCCGTCAGGCCGTGCTTGGTGATGCTGTTTCCCGATTGCTTGAGGCAGTGGGCTGGTCTGTTCAGCGGGAGTACTATTTCAACGATGCAGGAAAGCAGATGGATAAGCTGGCTGAATCCCTGGCTGCGAGATATTTGAACAATTCTGGTGTTTCAATGGAAATTCCTGAGGGTGGCTATCAGGGGGAGTACATTAAAGAGTGGGCGGAGGATCTCAGGAACGATAAGGGTGATTCTCTTCAGTGGCCTGAGCAGAAAGCACTGTTCAGAGAGTACGCTGGAAACAGGGCATTCGTTCTGATCAGTGAGGACTTAAAACTGCTGGGTATTACTTTTGACAGGTATTTTGCAGAGAGTGAGCTCATTCCGGATGCAGTTGAAACTGCAATTGATCTGCTTAAAGAAAAAGATCTGATTTACGGAGACCCCGACGACAAGAGGAAGCTCTGGTTGAAACTGTCGGAAATGGGCCGTCCCGATGACCGGGTGATCAAACGGGAGGATGGTTCCTATACATACAGAATGCCCGACATAGCTTACCACCTTGATAAATTCAAGAGAAATTATGATCTGATGGTGGATATTTTCGGGTCTGATCACATAGATACCTGTAAAGATGTGGAAACTGTCCTGGGAGTACTTTTGGGGAAAGAGAAGGTTTCCAGTCGTCTTCAGATAATCCTTCATCAGTTTGTCACTCTTGTTAGGGGTGGCGAGAAGGTGAAAATGTCCACAAGAGCCGGTAATTTTGTAACACTCCGTGATCTTGTTGATGAGGTTGGTTCAGCGGATGTTGTGCGCTACCTCTTTCTTACCAGAAGAGCTGAAGCACACATGGATTTTGATCTGGAGGTTGCCGGAGCGGAAAATGATGAGAATCCTGTGTTCTATGTTCAATATGCCTTTGCCCGTATTGCAGGTATACTAAGAAAGGTTTCCCATCCGGATGATTTACAGGTAAGCGATCCTGACAGGTTGCTGTCTGTTCTTAACAGTGAACGGGAGAGAAATCTCATGAGGCTTCTTGAGACAATACCCCTCCGAGTTTCTGCTGCTGCAACTGCTCTGGAACCACACAGGATACCCGATCTTCTGGCCGAAGTTGCCAGAGCTTTTCATGGTTTCTACCAGCACCACAGGGTTATCGACCCTGATAACGATGAAGTAACTGCAGTCAGATTCACATTATGTATGGCTGTGCGCAGTACACTCAGTGATCTATTAACAATTCTTGGAGTTCGTTCTCCGGAAAAAATGTAGAGAGGAACAGTCATGTCTGTTCTTGTAGTTGGTTCCGTCGCTCTTGATACTCTCACAACCCCTGCTGGAAAAGTTGAAGATACCCTTGGGGGATCTGCTGTTTACTTCGGTCTTGCCGCAGGACAGCTTTCCAGAGTTCGTATTGTTGGTGTAGTGGGTCCGGACTTCCCCAGTGTTGAAAGAAGCTTTCTACAGAAAAGAAATGTCGATATAGAGGGTTTAACCATTGGTCGTGGACCTACATTCAGGTGGGAGGGAGTTTACGGTCCGGATTTTGGTGATGCCAGAACAATTCGTACAGAGCTTGGAGTGTTTGCCAGTTTTGAACCGGTTCTCCCGGAAGAATATCGTAAGACTCCTTATGTTTTTCTTGCCAATATCGACCCGGATCTTCAACTTAAAGTTTTTGATCAGGTTGAGAACCCGACCTGGATTGCAATGGATACCATGAATCTATGGATAGAGCACAAGAAAGAAGTTGTTCTCAAAGCCATAAAAAAGATCGATCTTCTGTTTGTAAATGCTTCCGAAGCAAGGCAGATATCGGGTTCCAGCGACCTGTTCAGAGCAGGTAGATACATTCTGAAAAGGGGTCCCAGATTTGTAGTCATTAAACTGGGAGCAAGTGGAGTTATGGTTCTTGGCGGACCTCAGCCGTTCCTGCTTCCTGCATGCCCGGTGAAGAAGGTTATTGACCCCACAGGAGCCGGCGACAGTTTTGCAGCTGGGATGCTTGGATTTCTTGCGGGCGTTGGCGGGGAACTGACCTTTAAGAACATTACCCGTGGTCTTTGTTACGGTTCGGTCACAGCCAGTTTTGCCATTAGCGGTTTTGGTGTTGAGGCTCTTCGCACTTTAAGCAAATCTGAAATTGATGAGAGACTCGGTTTTTATCTTTCAACCAATCAACTGGACAGGATAAAAGAATGAGCGGTATTGATTACAGGAACAGCGGAGTAGACATAGATGAAGGCCTCAAAGCTGTAGATCTGATGAAGAAGGAAGTTAAGAAAACCTTCAATAAGAATGTACTCTCTGATCTGGGGCATTTCGGTGGGCTTTTCAGTGCCGAATTCCCAGGCATGAGCAAGCCTGTTCTGGTGGCCAGTATGGATGGAGTTGGTACCAAGTTGAAGGTCGCATCACTGATGGAAGACTATTCCACAGTTGGCAGCGATCTTGTGAATCACTGCGTAAACGATATCCTTGTTCAAGGTGCATTTCCTCTATTTTTTCTGGATTACATCGCGTGTGGAAAGCTGGATGCAGCTGTTGCCATTGATGTGCTTGAGCATGTCAGAGATCCACT